>OMSN01000123.1 GCA_900313765.1 uncultured Eubacteriales bacterium | reverse complement strand
TCCACACTACGTCTGTACAGTCGGTGCAGGAAGAGTCGGAGCGTGTCACCATCGAGTTCATGCACCGGATCCCGCACGTGAGGGAGTATCTGGATACGGATGTGCAGGCGATGCTGGACGGGGATCCCGCAGCCTACTCCAAGAGTGAGATCATTCTATGCTATCCGGGACTCTACGCCATGACTGTTTTTCGTCTGGCGCACGAACTGTACCTTCTGAATGTGCCCATGATTCCGCGTATGATGACAGAGTATGCCCACGACAAGACCGGCGTGGACCTGCATCCCGGCGCAACCATCGGCAAGTATTTCATGATCGATCATGCGACCGGCATTGTGGTAGGCGAGACCACCATCATTGGCGAACATGTCAAGATCTATCAGGGAGTCACGATCGGTGCATTGTCCACCAGAGCGGGGCACAGGCTCCAGGGTAAAAAGAGACACCCGACGATCGAAGACAACGTCACGATCTACTCGGGTGCGTCCATCCTGGGAGGAGATACCGTGATCGGACACGATGTAGTCATCGGCGGTAACTGCTTCATCACTGCTTCAATCGCGCCGAACTCCCGTGTAAACGTAAAGAATCAGGAGATGCTCCTTAGAAAAGATGACGAAGATCCCCTCATGTGGATCTAAAGCTGCCGTTCACGGCAGGACAAAAACAGCGCCTGTCGACTCAGGCTTGCCTGAAGAAGAAAGGCGCTGTTTTTATCCTGACCCGCGAAGCGGGAGCGCCCCTTCAGCCGCAGACAATAGCTGCGCCGCAGCGTCATACGCGCAAAGCGCGGATGGTCTGCGGCTTGGAAGGGGCGTGCGTGAACGATTAAATGCGCCGCAGCGTCATACATCCAGAGAGCTGCCCTTTATCGCTGCAGCACCCAGCGCATAATCTTTCCGGTTGCCGTGCGGGGAAGAAGCCCTTCCCGGGGGATCAGTTTCGCGATCTGCCGGCTGCGCGGATAATGCCGGTTCAGCCCGGTCACTGCTTTCTCTACCAGGGGACGTGCGAGGCGGCTGCTGTACAGCAGTGCCGGACGGCCGTTATCGAGAATTACACACAACTCATCTGAACCCAGTTCTTCTGACAGATATGCTTCATATTCCGGACAGAATACTTTGTTGCCGTCCGGAAGCATAAGCATATCTTTTTTGCGTCCTGTGATGCGCAGTGCGCCTCTCTCATCGATCCGTCCAAGATCTCCTGTGTGGAATCTGCCGTCCTGCAGAGGCAGGTTCAGGCTCCCGTCGGCGGGATCCAGATAACCTTCCATCAGAGCGTCCGTTTTAACCGTGATCTCTCCGTCAGGACCGATCTTCAGGTCTGCTCCCGGACAGATATAGAGGGACAGAGGTGCGCTCAGATCCCTGGTGATCGCCAAGCCGCTGGCGGTCTCTGTCAGACCGTATCCGGTGTACGTCTGTATGCCTCGAATCTGGAGGGCCCGGAGCGTCTCCTGAGTGGGGACGGCAGCACCGATCAGAATGATTCGAAGTTCTCTGTTCAGCGCGTCCAGACGCAGCAGCTCTTCTGCAATCGTGGGAACGACGGGAAGAATGGTGGGATGGAAATAACGGCAGTCATCTATAACATGGAGAGGACCTCTTCCGAGGGCGACACGCGCCCCATAGCACAGTCCCCACAGCAGACCGCACACAAAACCGAATACGTGATACAGCGGAAGGACGCTGAGCAGTATATCACGCTTGCTGCAGGCAAGCATGGACTGCCCGCCCCATGTGCTCGCAAGAAGTGCCCTTGTGGACAGGACGACGGTTTTGGAACTGTCTGTGGTACCGGAAGTGAAGAACAGGATATGTCCTTCTTCGTTCCTGTCATCGCCCGTGTCATTTCCGGGCTGCTTCCGGAGGGGAAGCAGTGGAAGAAATGCTTCACGGATCTGAGTTTCTACATTTTCAGGCGTACTCTCATCGATCAGCAGCACATCATTTCCGCCGATGACATCAGCAAAGATCCGGACAATGGTCTGTGGAGAATGATCTGCCCGGATTACCTCGCATACAGACTGTGCAGAGTGAATCTGCGTATACAGATTATGGAAGGTCAGAATGACCTTGTCATCCCCCGCTGTATAGATCAGGGCGGAGTCCGTGCGGTTCTTCCAACTGTCTGTTAATTCCCGAAAACTGGTGTATTTTGTCATATCTCAGCAATGCAGCGGTTTCTTCGCGCCATCCGAATGAAAGATGTACAGTCATTTTTGAATACGATATAATGATATCAGAGAAACTAATGAATGAAAAGGAGTACAATGAGCAGCAAGAGTGAGGCATACAAAACATTTACAGAGCTGGCCAGGCCGATACTGGACGATCCGAACTTTCAATCCATGAAGCAGTATGTCCAGCATGGGAAGGTGACGACTTATGAGCACTGCATGGACGTTGCCTGGACTGCTTTCTGCCTGAACCGCCGGCTGCATCTCGGAGTGAAAGAATCGGAACTTGTCACGGCATGCCTGCTTCACGATTATTACCTGTATGACTGGCATACACATGGCGATCATCTGCATGGATTCCATCATCCGGCGATTGCAGCGGACAAGGCGAAGCTCGATTTCGAAGTGAGTGATGACGTGAAAAACGCGATCCGCACGCATATGTGGCCGCTGACGCTGTGGGATATCCCGAACAGCAGGATTGCGTGGCTGCTTACGATCTCCGACAAGATCTGCTCTACAAATGAGACGATCTTCAAGAGGGGCAGGCATGAGAACAGGACAGATCAACATCAAAGGACAGGATACGGAACGATGAAGAAAGAACTGATCATTGCAAGCAACAACCAGGGTAAGATCAAAGAATACAAGGATATATTCGAACCGCTTGGATTCGTGGTGTATTCCCAGGGTGAGAAGGATATCAGCTTAGAGGTCGAGGAAACCGGAACCACTTTCGAAGAGAACGCGCTTCTGAAGGCACAGGCGATCTATGACCTGACCAGGTGCAGCGTGATCTCAGATGACAGCGGTCTGGAGGTGGAAGCGCTGAACGGTGAGCCGGGAATCTATTCTGCCAGATACAAGGGGCTGTCCACGGAACATGAGCGCAGAATGGCTGTGATCGATGGCCTTAAGGATGCAGACGATCGATCCGCAAGATTCGTGTGCTGTATCTGTTTTATAGATGACAGTGGAGAGCACCATCTGTTCAAGGGGATCTGGAACGGCACGATTGCCTTTGAAGAGGAAGGGACAAACGGGTTCGGATATGACCCGATCTTCATCTCTGAAGATGCAGACGGGAAAACAACCGCCAGTCTGCCCATTTCCTTCAAGGAGACCTATTCACACAGAGCAAAGGCTGTGAATATGCTGATGGATTATCTCAGACAGGAAGCCTGAGGCTTTATTTCCATACATCGGTATTATTGAGTCCGATATTCTTTTCGTGGAAGACCGGATCGACTCCCTTTGCTTTCTGGCTTTCATAATCTTTCAGAGCCGCTATGGCAATGCGCGACAGCAGGACTATTGCTATGATGTTGACTACAGCTTCCAGTCCCATGGTGATGTCTGCAAGGCTCCAGGCCACGTCCATGCTGTTCATGGCTCCGACCATGATCATAATGGCTGCGGCGATACGGAAAATGGTCAGCACAGCCTTGTTCTTACTGATAAAGAGAATGTTTGCCTCCGCGTAGAAGTAGTTTCCTACGATGGAAGTGAAGGCGAACATGCAGACTGCAACTGTTATGATGTGGATCGACCAGGAGCCAAACTGATGAGCGACACTCTGCTGAAGGAGCGGGATGCCGTTCAGCGTACTGTCTGTCTTATAGACACCCGTGAGCAGCAGGATGAAGACAGTGGCAGAGCAGATCATAAGCGTATCGATGTATACCGAAATGATCTGTGCCAGGCCCTGTTTTGCAGGGTGGGAAACTTCTGCTGATGCCGAAGCATTGGGGGCAGAACCCATACCGGCTTCGTTGGAGAACAGGCCGCGTTTGATGCCGTATACCATGCAGGAGCCGGTGAAGCCTCCGAAGATCGCCTTGAAGTCAAATGCTGAACGCAGCACAGATGCCAGGACTGCAGGAATCTGTGAGAAGTTGAGAACAATGATCAGAAGTCCCATGGCGATGTACATGACAGACATGACCGGGACAAGCACAGAGGAGAGCCAGCCGATCTTCTCTGACCCGGCAAAAAACAGGTACAGCGAGGCGATGAGAAGGATGACGCCTATGACCAGCGGGACCGGTGAACTGTGCAGGTTGGGAATATAGTACTCCATAGTGGAGAAGATATTGTATGCCTGCAGACCATTGAAGCCGAAGGCAAAGGTCGCGATCAGTGAGATCGCGAAGATGATGCCCAGCCAGCGTGCATGGAGCGCACGTTCGATGTAGTAAGCGGGACCTCCCTTGAAACTGCCGTCTGACTCCCGTGTCTTGTAGATCTGGGCGAGAGTGCTTTCCACAAAAGCGGAGGCTGCGCCGAGGATTGCCATCAGCCACATCCAGAAGGCTGCTCCCGGGCCGCCCACTACGATCGCAGTTGCTACGCCGGCCATATTGCCGGTACCGACGCGGGACGCAGTCGCGATCATAAGAGCCTGGAAGGAAGAGATTCCATTTTCGGAAGTCTTCTTCTCAAACATACACTTGAAACAGTCCTTCAGAAGGCGGAGCTGAACGAAACGTGTACGGACCGTGAAGAAGATTCCCGCTCCGGCGAGCATGTAGATCAGACACCAGGTGTAAAGAACATCGTCGAATTTTGTCAGGATTGAAGCAACAGACATTGATAACTCCTTCCAGGCATATCCCCCTCTCAGAAGGCCGGTTCCGGCCGACAAACAGCATATAGTTCATAATAGCATACCGAGGACAAAGTTTGAACATCACCATTCCACAGATTGTTCATCCATTTCGAACAGGAAGCATGCTAAGATTGTCAAAACGCAGCGTTTATCAAATTGAGGAAAAATATGAAAAAATGGAGAGATAGAACATATGAACACAAAGCATTATTTATTTTCAAAGATTAGAAGATGGAGCGCAGGCGTTCTGACAGCCTCAATGCTTGCGGTTCTGACTCTGGCAGGTCCTGCCAGTGCAGAAAACCAGAAGGAGTCTTTCTCTGAAGTCGGTATGGATTTCGCGATACCGCAGGAGCTCCTTGACACTAAAGGCACGGTTCTTCCTTACTCGGCAGGAGCGGTTGATCAGGATCATCATACGTATGCAGGCCTGATACTGTATATCGCGGCGCCGCAGGAAGACTTCATGCGCTGTATGACGGATCCGGAAGTGTCTGAAGAGGAGTTAACGAAGATGTCGTCTCTTCAGACTGCCATGAATCTGTTTTTTGCAACGCAAGACAGTCTTGAGGACGCACTGCCTGATGTCGAGGCACTCGTGGGAGATATAAAGATGGATCGCGAGTCGCTCACTGAACTGGGCACAGCCGGATCA
>OMSN01000122.1 GCA_900313765.1 uncultured Eubacteriales bacterium | reverse complement strand
GTTTCATCCCTGCTCTCCGGATCTCTTCCCGCCTCCAGCGAACGCGCCACGGTAAAGACCCTCTCCGAAAGCATCGGCCCTCTGCAGACAAGACATAAGGGAAGGCCTGCGCGTATCCATACAGAAGATACGCGGCAAAGTCCCCCCTTATGCAACATTTTCCTATGGTTGAAATATCCTCCGATCTCCCCGGAAAACGGTTCAGTCCTTGGCTTCTATGTATCCCAGTGAGACAAGGGTCTCCGCACACAGGACAGCGCCGCCTGCGGCTCCTCTGAGCGTGTTGTGGGACAGGCCGATGAACTTCCAGTCATAGACCGTATCTTCACGCAGACGACCGATGGATACACCCATCCCGCCCTGGAAATCCACATCCAGCCTGACCTGAGGACGGTTGTCCTCTTCCATATACTGAATGAACGGCTTCGGTGCGCTGGGAAGGTCATGCTCCTGCGGATATCCGCTGAAGTTCACCAGTTTCTCGATCAGCTGCTCCTTCGTCACCTTCTTGCGGAACTTGACAAATACAGCTGCTGTATGTCCGTTCAGGACCGGAACACGGACACACTGGCAGGTGATGACCGGTTCTTTCGCACAGACGATCTGTCCGTCCTCAATATGGCCGAATACACGCAGCGGTTCCTTCTCGCTCTTCTCTTCCTCGCCGCCGATGTAGGGGATGATGTTTCCCTCCATCTCGGGCCAGTCACGGAAGGTCTTGCCGGCACCGGAGATTGCCTGATAAGTGGTGGCGACCACTTCATACGGTTCAAACTCTTTCCATGCGGCAAGTGCCGGTGTGTAGGACTGGATCGAGCAGTTCGGCTTCACGGCGATGAAACCTCTCTTCGTTCCGAGTCTCTTCTTCTGATCCTCGATCACATGGAAATGATCCAGATTGATCTCCGGAATGACCATGGGTACGTCCGGTGTCCAGCGGTGAGCACTGTTATTGGAAACTACCGGAGTCTCTGCCTTCGCATACTCTTCCTCGATCTTCCGGATCTCTTCCTTGGTCATATCCACTGCGGAGAAGACCATATCGACCCTGGAAGCGATCGCTTCCACTTCATTTACATTGTAAAGAACCATGTCCTTCACAGCTTCCGGCATGGCAGAATCCATCTTCCATCTGCCACCGACCGCTTCTTCGTAAGTCTTGCCTTTGGATCTCTCACTTGCGGCAAGTACTTCTATCTGAAAATAAGGATGATCGGAAAGCAGGGTGATGAATCTCTGTCCGACCATACCGGTTGCTCCTAAGATGCCAACTCTTAATTTTCCCATAATTAGCACTCCTTCCAGAACATATAACACAATATCTTGAAAACTTTAAAACGAAATCTCGCGGATGTCAAGGCGTAAGGTTTCATGCTATAATACCCACATTATGATAAAGCCACAGATCACCCAACTGAACAGGTATGAGGTCCTCCGTTATCTGGGGCTGCACAGCAATTCTCCTGTGCTGTCCGGAAACGGTGCAGATGATATGCGCCTTCAGGAACAGATCGCACGCTGTGAACGGACGGTCCTTGAGACTGCCCGGATCCGCTGTGTATACCAGATCCTGCCCCTCAGGCGCATTGCGTTTGACAGCACGCCGGATACAGAGAACAGACAGGATATTGCCATTCTGTTTCATGGAAAGGATATCGCGCGTCTCCTGGATGGCTGCAGCGAAGTCGTGCTGATGGCTCTTACGCTGGGAGCCGAACTAGAGCGGGTTCTGATGCGCCAGGAAGTGACAGACATGTCCGATGCTCTCGTCCTTGACATCTGTGCATCGGTTGGCGTGGAAGCAGCCGCAGATGATTTTGAGAAACAGCTGTCGGCAGAACTGCTGGCCGACGGAAAATACCTGACGAACCGTTTTTCGCCCGGTTACGGCGATCTTCCTCTCTCCCACCAGCGGCCTGTGCTGGAATTGCTGAACGCGTCCAGGGCTGCCGGCATCACGCTCACACCATCGCAGCTGATGGTTCCCCGCAAGTCTGTCACGGCGATCCTGGGGATCTGTGATCACATGAAGGAAAAAACTCTCGGCGGATGCAGCCTGTGCCCGCTGAAAACAAAATGTTCTTACCGTTCTCACAATCTGAGGTGTTATGAATGATGAATGAAATAAGAAACCGGATGATCTACCTGGACGGTGCGATGGGTACCATGCTGCAGCGCTCCGGCCTCAAAATGGGCGAAAAACCCGAAGTGTTCGGCATGCACCATCCGGATGTCGTCAGAGACATCCACCTTCGCTATATCCAGGCCGGAAGTGATGTGATCTATGCCAATACCTTCGGCGTCAATTCCCACAAATATGAGGGATCCGGCTACGATGTCCGGGAGGTGATCCGTGCCAATATCAGGACCGCGCGGGAAGCTGCGGACAGTGTGCGGGACACCGGAAGAGTCAGGGTCGCGCTGGATGTGGGTCCCATCGGTGAACTGATGGAGCCGCTGGGGACTCTGTCTTTTGACGATGCCTATGAGTGCTTCCGGCAGATCGTCACGGCAGGGGAAGAAGCAGGTGCCGATCTTGTCATCTTTGAGACCATGACAGACCTGTATGAAGTGAAAGCAGCCGTTCTTGCCGCGAAAGAGAACTCTTCTCTTCCAGTCTGGGTAACCATGACATTCGAAAAGAACGGAAGAACGTTTGCCGGTACAGATCCTGCCGCCATGGCCCTGACGCTGGACGGCCTTGGGGTGGATGCACTGGGCGTAAACTGCTCTCTGGGACCGGAAGATCTCGTACCCATGGTGCGTTCTATCCTGGAGCGGACCTCTCTTCCTGTGATCGTCAAGCCCAATGCCGGTCTCCCGGATCCCAGGACCGGTGCCTATGCCATGACCCCGGAAGGATTCGCCCGGCAGATGGCGGTATTCCCGAAGATGGGAATCCATATCATGGGGGGATGCTGCGGAACACAGCCATCATTTATCAACGCCCTGAAGGAAGCCTTCGGACAATCTACCTGCAATGAGTCCTCTTCGGCCTGTCCGGACACGGAGACTCACATTCCCCGCAGCGGCGTATGCTCTGCCGCGAGGGTCACAGACCTGGACGGAGCTGTGCGTGTGATTGGCGAGCGGATCAATCCCACCGGCAAGAAACGCTTCCAGCAGGCGCTGCGCGAGCAAGACATGAACTACATCATGAAGTGTGCGATTGAGCAGACGGAAGCCGGGGCTGATATTCTGGATATCAATGTGGGTCTTCCAGGAGCGGATGAAGCCTCTCTGATGACACAGGTTGTCCGCGCGGTTCAGAGCGTGACGGATCTCCCTCTGCAGATCGACTCTTCCACACCTGCGGCGATCGAAGCCGGGCTTCGCGCAGTGAACGGCAGAGCTATCGTCAATTCCGTGACTGCCGATGAGGAAAAATGCCGGCAGATCCTTCCAATCGTCCGGAAATACGGGGCGTGTGTGGTCGGACTTGCGCTGAAGAAGGAAGGGATGCCGAAGAACGCGCAGGAGCGTATAGAAAATGCAGAAACGATCCTGCGGATGACCGATCATTATGGTATCCCGAGAAGGGATGTCATCATTGACTGCCTTGCCCTGACCATCTCCGCCCAGCAGGATCAGGCACTGGAGACACTGCATGCGGTGGAATATGTCAGCCGCACTCTGAAGATGCACTGTACGCTTGGCGTCAGCAATATCTCCTTTGGTCTTCCGATGAGAAAGATGGCAACCGTCAGTTTCCTGACTCAGGCAATGTACTGCGGACTGGATCTGCCCATTGTGAATCCGAACCAGCTGGAGATCATGGATGCGGTTGCATCCTACCGAGCACTGTCCTGCCAGGATCCTTCCTGCAGTGCGTATATTGCCAGATTCGCAGACCGTCCCAAGGAGACATCTGCATCCGTCAGCACCACAGCAGCACTCTCCGCTGCCGGAACAGCAGATGCATCTGCGTCAGCAGGCGCGGCAGGTACGGGTCTTGCCGGATCTGTCCCGGGACAGGATGATGCGCCGATCCGCAAAGCGGTGATCCGGGGACTGGCAAATGAAGTACGTGAGCTGACCCGTGTTCTCATGGAACATAAAACTGCCATGGAGATCATCGAGCAGGATCTGATCCCAGCGCTGGATGCAGTCGGTGAGCGGTATGAGAAACAGATCCTGTTCCTTCCGCAGCTGATCAATGCAGCCAATGCGGCGTCCGCCGGTTTTGATCTTATCAAAGACCGAATCGCGAAAACCGGCGGCGCAAGCGTATCCAAGGGGACGATCATCCTCGCCACCGTAGAGGGTGACATTCATGACATTGGAAAGAATATCGTGAAGGTGGTACTGGAGAATTACGGCTACACCGTGATCGACCTTGGCCGGGATGTCCCGCCCGCGAGAGTGCTGGAAGCAGCGCAGAAATATGACGTGAAACTGATCGGGCTGTCCGCCCTGATGACCACAACGCTTCCCTCCATGGAGAAGACGATCCGGGTCCTTCGGGACGCAGGCCACCCCTGCAGGATCCTTGTAGGCGGAGCGGTCGTCACAGAAGAATATGCACAGCGGATCGGCGCTGACTTCTATGCAAAGGATGCCAGAGAATCCGTCGAGGCCGCAAGAAAAGTATTCTCAGACTGATCCATACAGAAAAGCTATATACAGAGAAAAACAGATGCAGAGCTCAGCGCTCTGCATCTGTTTTATCTTCAAGATATTGCCTGGATGCCTCAATGGCACGCTCCATGGAGGCCCTTCCCGGTGCCCCTTCTGTAAGCCGCTTCTCCACACAGGTCTCCAGGGAGATCGCCTCGTAGATATCCTCGTCAAACTGATCGGAAAACTTCCTGAATTCATCCACTGACAAATCATCCAGCGCACAATTCCGGTCGATACAGTACAGGACCAGTCTTCCGATGATCCCGTGTGCGTCACGGAAAGGAACTCCCTTGAGAACAAGATAATCAGCAGCATCGGTCGCATTGGTGAATCCGTTTTTCGCTGAAGCTGCCATCACATCTTTCCGGAACTTCATCGTGGCGATCATGCCGTCAAACAGTCGGATATTGTCCTTCACTGTGTCGATCGCATCAAAGGCAACTTCCTTGTCTTCCTGCATATCTTTGTTGTATGCAAGCGGGATCCCTTTCATGGTGGTCATCAGGCTGGCAAGTGCGCCGTACACACGTCCCGTCTTGCCGCGGACCAGCTCAGCAATATCCGGATTCTTCTTCTGCGGCATGATGCTGGAGCCTGTAGAGAACCCGTCATCGATCTCGATAAACCGGTATTCATTGCTGTTCCACAGGATGACTTCCTCGGAAAAACGGCTCAGATGCATCTGGCAGGTTGCCAGTGTGCTGAGGAATTCAATCAGATAATCCCTGTCGGACACGCCATCCATGGAATTCCTTGTGGGGATATCGAATCCAAGTTCTCTTGCGGTAAATTCCCGATCCAGCGGATAGGTGGTTCCTGCCAGGGCACCGAGCGGACAGGTGTTCATCCTGAGGACAAGACTGCTCAGATGTTCCCGGTCTCTTCTGAACATCTCAAAATAAGCACCAAAGTGGTGTGCCAGCGTCACAGGCTGCGCCTTCTGAAGATGTGTGAAGCCCGGCATGAAAGTATCCAGGTTCTCCTCCATCACATGAAGGATCGTCTGCAGGAAATGTTTGAGAAGCAGATCCACCTCACGGACCTCATCCCGGATATACAGCTTCATATCGAGAGCCACCTGGTCATTTCTGCTGCGCCCCGTATGGAGTTTCTTGCCGGCATCTCCGATCCGATCGATCAGATGCGCTTCCACGAAGCTGTGGATATCTTCGTACTGGTCTGTGAATTCCAGTTTTCCACTCTCAATGTCCGCAAGAATCCCGCCCAGGGCTTCGATGATCGTCTGTGCCTCTTCATCCGTGATGATTCCCTGTTTCCCCAGCATGGCGGCGTGGGCGACACTCCCCCGGATATCCTGCCTGTACAGCCTCTGGTCGAAAGGCAGTGAATCATTGAATCTCTTGACCAGTGCGTCTGTCTCTTTTGTAAATCTTCCGCCCCACAGCTGAGCCATCTTATCTCTCCTCCTCTTCCCGCTCTCTCTTCGAGAATACACAGCCGCAGAAATTCTGCCGGTAAAGGCTGTGTTCTTTTGATAATTCTATAGACCTCTGATATCCGCCTTTCTTCTTGAAATCAGAAGGCAGGTGTTTCACACCGTAGGTCTCTTCCAGTTCCCGTCCGATCTCATTGATCTTTGCAGCATTCTTCAGCGGACTGATGGACAGGGTCGTCGTGAAATAATCATATCCTCCATCCGCTGCATGCCTTGCCGCTTCCTCCATCCTGAGCCTGTAGCAGGCAAAGCACCGCTCTCCGCCTTCCCGGATCCGTTCCAGCCCTCTCACTGCATCATAGTATTCGGATGGGTCGTACCGGCCTGCCCGGAAATGGATCGGATATGCGGGATGCATCTCGCCGATCAGTCTCTCCAGTTCTGCTTCTCTGTGTCTGTACTCTTCTTCCGGTTCAATGTTGGGATTGTAGAAGAAGTCCGTGATCTCGAAATAATCCGAGAGATATTCCAGCACGTAACTGGAACATGGAGCACAGCAGCTGTGGAGAAAAAGGGTCGCAGGTCTTCCGCTTCTCTCATTCTCCTCTTTGATCTGTTCCAGCAGAGCGTCCAGGAGCTTCTGGTAGTTAACATTATTCATATTCAGTGCATCCCCGTATGTCCGAAGCCGCCCGCACCGCGCTGGGTCTGATCCAGTTCCTGCGTCTGTGTAAAAGAAACCGCAAGGTACGGCAGTATGACGAGCTGGGCAATGCGCTCTCCGTCTTCCACAGACCGCTCCTCGTCCGTATCGTTGTGAAGCGCAATGATAATCTCACCGCGGTAATCCGAATCCAGAACTCCCACACAGTTAGCCGGGCGAAGGCCCTGTTTTGCGGCAAGCCCGCTCCTTGCAAACAGCGCCCCGAAATACCCCTCCGGCACTGCAGCCGCAAGACCGGTTCCGATCATGGCTGTCGTATGAGGCGCGATTACAGTGATCCCATTCCCGGTGCATGCATACAGGTCATAGCCTGCAGCCTGCGCGGAACCGGACATTGGCATCTTCGCACCTTCTCTCAGTTTTCTGACAGATATCTGAACTGGCATCTGTTCTTCACTCCTTCTTCTCAGCAGTCCCTGGCAGTGATCAGAAGATCACGAATGACTGTGCTCCCACCGTGACGGTTCCGTCCTTGAGCGTACCTGTTCCGACAGACCAGAGCACTTCACGGTCCGGTGAGCCGATATTCGCATAGACAATCTCACTGGACGGATTGACAGCCATGATCCTCTTTCCTCTCTTATAGACCAGCGGAAGATCCTTTCGTCCGATATAGAGGATCTCCAGCGGTGTGTCTGCCTGCAGGTCCGTCTCCTGCGCACGAAGCTGCAGGAGTCCTCTTACTGTATTCAGAAGAGACTGGGGATCTCTCTGCTGTGCCTCCACCGTAGGAGCGTCCCATGCGCTGTCCACCGGCAGGTACAGGTCTGATTCATCCGCATCCGAGAAACCAAGATTCTTCGTGCTGTTCCACTGCATCGGTGTTCTGGAACCCGTGCGGAAATACCCGCCCTCTTTGGTGGGAACGCTCAGATACCGCATACCGATCTCATCCCCGTAATACAGGAACGGTACACCGGGCATGGTGAACAGGAACGCATAGAACAGTTTCAGTTCATCCTGTGTCAGGTTAAACGACGGACGGACCGTATCATGGTTGCAGGTGATCATGCTGATATACCCGCATTTTCTGGTATTCTCATAGACCTTCATATATTCATCCATGAAGCGGCGGATGTCGCTCCCTGAATCTGTCTTGAAGAAACTGTGATCCTCATAGCGCGGCAGTGTGTGATCCACACCTGTAAAATAAGGATCCGACAGGATATACCGGTCCGTATGATTCTGATAATCCCGGACAAGGGTGCTGTATCCTTCTCCAGGATGGTTCAGCAGGAAATCTGCGTGGAACCCGCAGCGAAGGGAAAGTTTCGGGTCGCTCCATTCTGACACAAGAGCGCATTCCGGATACTCCCTGTCCAGCATCTCACGGATATTTCTCCATATCCTTGAGGTTCCGGTCTTCCTGTCATCATCCCCCTTCACGAGGGAGGCCGCCATATCCACGCGGAATCCGTCACAGCCCTTATCCATCCAGAAGCGCATGACATCCTTCATGGCATCCCGTGTGGCAAATGCCGCTTCACTGTCACAGCTCATCTTCCAGTCTTCATCCGGATCCAGCCATCCGTAATTCAGTGCCGGCTGGCACTTGAAGAAGTTCAGAAGATACGTTCCTGCACGGTCTGCTTCCCCGCCGACATAGGGATATCCATGCTTTCCGGTCCCCTGGAAGCAGTAACCGGTCCAGATATAACGGTCCCAGTATTCATTTCTGGCAGCTTCCTTGCTCTTCCTGAACCATTCGTGCTCCTCGGATGTGTGCCCGGGGACAAGATCCAGAAGGACACGGATGCCTCTTGCATGTGCCTCATCAAACAGATGTACCAGGTCTTCATTGGTTCCGTAACGGGCAGCAGCCTTCTTATAGTCGCGTACATCATATCCCGCATCCTTGAACGGAGAATCGAAGCAGGGATTGATCCAGAGGGCATTGCAGCCCAGATCCTTGATGTAGTCCAGTTTCGAGATGATCCCGTTGAAATCTCCGATTCCGTCCGCGTTCGTATCGCAGAAGGACTGGGGATAGATCTCATAAAATACTGCGTTTTTCAACCATGCCGGCATA
>OMSN01000014.1 GCA_900313765.1 uncultured Eubacteriales bacterium | reverse complement strand
CCCGTCGGATGTTCCGGAGGATGCCACGGAGATCCTGTTTCCGGGGGACCATGCGGCGGATGACAGCTACACCAGTATCCGGATGGAGTGGTGCGGCGCACAGGTCCTGGTGGAGACTGCTTCGGACGAGGATCATTTTGCGCTGGTTGTAACTCCTGTCACAGAGCAGAAGAAGCCTCTGAGGCTGTGCCTGTCCGGCGGATATCTGTGGAACCGGCCGGGGCATGTGTGGATGAAGGATGGCTGTCTGCTGGCTCAGAACGACGAGCCCGGTCTGTGGTATGTCAGAACCTCCGGGACGCTGGATACGCAGGATGTCAATGTCCCGCTGACCGGTCCCTTCCTGTCGGTGCTGCTGAGCGGTCCGACGGCCTTTCTGGCCGGGAAGGCGGATCAGCAGGAGGATCTTCCGAAGACAGACAAGATCCTGGAGCAGGCGCAGCTGCTGATCGAAGAGAAGCGCAGCGCGCTTGCAGACCGCTGCCGCAGGGCAGGGGACCTTGCCTGGGCGCTGCAGGCAGCTGAATGCGCAGTTGCCTGGGATACCATCTATGACGCAAACCGCAGCCGGGTGATCTCTCCGGTGAGCCGTCTGTGGAGTATCCGCAAAGGCGGATATGTACTGTTCTGCTGGGACAATTTCTTTGCCGGATATCTGGCTTCTCTTTCCGGAAAGGCCGTAGCTCTAAGCAATGTGATCGAGATCGTCAATGAGCGCACGCCGAAGGGATTTGTCCCCAACATGTCCTGCGGGAACGGACAGAAGACACTGGACCGTTCTCAGCCCCCGGTGGGATCCAGAATGGTGTGGGAACTCTACCGGAAGTATCACGAGACCTGGCTGCCGGAGCTGCTGTACCCTGCGCTGCTTGAGTGGAACACCTGGTTTTTTGAGAACAGAAGAAGTATGTCCGGTGCCCTGTGCTGGGGCAGTGATCCGGCTGAGGTTCTGTTTGGAAACCGCTGGGAGATCGATGGTGTAAATGACCGGTTCGGGGGATCCCTGGAATCGGGAATGGACAATTCGCCCCTGTATGATGATATTCCCTTTGACCGGAATACCAGCTGCCTGAAACTGGAGGATGTCGGACTGACCGGCCTGTACATCATGGACTGCACCGCGCTCGCAAGGATCGCAGAACTGCTGGGACACAGTGAAGATGTGCAGCTCCTTCATGAGCGAAGAGATACTGCAGAGCAGGGCATGGAACAGCTCTGGGATGAAGAGAACGGATTCTATTATAACCGCAGGACGGATACCGGGGAATTCTCCCGCAGGATCGCCCCGACGAATTTTTATGCGCTTTTTTCTGATAACGTCCCCCGGGAGCGTCTGGAGCGGATCCTTCAGGAGCACTATTACAATCCGGAGGAATTCTACGGAGACTGGATGCTGCCGTCGATCGCGAGAAATGATCCGGCGTATACGGATCAGGAATACTGGAGAGGCCGCGTCTGGGCACCGCTCAATTTCCTGGTGTATCTGGCCTTCGAACAGCATGGCCTGAAGGAAGCGTGCCGTGATCTGGCACAGAAATCGGCGGCTGTCTTCCTGCCTGAGTGGCAGGAGCGCCGCCATGTACATGAGAATTATAATTCAATCACCGGTGAGGGCTGCGACGTTCACAGCAGTGACAAGTTCTATCACTGGGGTGCCCTGCTTGCCGCGATCGTACTCAGAGATCATCCCCACAACGTTCTTCCGGCCATGTCCGGATCTGCGAAGGGCCCGGGGATCGTGGACAGGCCGCGGTGATCTCCGAAGTAATCCCGGTCGAACAGGATATCAGATCCATCCGGATTCTCGAATCGCTGTTCCGGTTCAAATGCCTGACCCAGTGTGTCAGTGCTGATCAAACCGGTTGAAGTCTCTTTCAGAAGAGACCACAGATTCGAGTCAAGGCGCACGGTGCCGTCTTCCTGTACCAGCTTCACACAGACCTTCGTATCCGGATCCCAGGTGAAGGCATGCTGATCATGCTTCGACACGGTGGCGCCGTTGAGATATGCGTTACCGTCGATCCACACCGGCAGATGGCCGAAATGGTATGTGGCAAGTGCGTCCATATCCGGCTCCCGGTCCATCATGAAGTTTGAGATCCACTCCTCGTAGGACGGGAAGATGTCAAACGGGGCCGTGCCGACCGTCGTATAGTCGGGATCTGTCGGCTGTTTGTCCGGATCCACCGGATACTGCTGGACAAAGATGTTGTTGTAGATCCGGTCGTCTCCGTGCAGTATGGTCATGAAACCGGCGACCTCTGTCCTGTGACGGATATGATAGGGCGTATAGCGGGGCTCACGCTGTCCGTTGACAATGCTGTCCACACCCGAATTGATCAGGCTGAAGGAACCCAGCACCAGATTGTGCACGCAGGCGATTCCTTCACTGGGCATCGTGATCCCGACCTTCGACAGCAGGATGTTGTTGTCGATCAGTGTCGGACCGTGCCCGACTTCGATGAAGATATCATTGCTGAACATCGCACCTCTGGCCGGCAGGATCCCGTCCGGGCGGTGGTTGTCGTGCATCAGGTTGCCGGTGATCCGCGCCCCCTGCGCCTGCCAGTCACACCAGACTCCCATGATACAGTTGTGAATATAGTTGCGCCGGATCGTCACGTCGATCGCTGCATGCAGCTTGATGCCGGCCGTCTCTGCGCCGCCCAGCTGCTGTGAATTGCAGATGTGGTGGATATGGCAGTCTTCGATGATGGAGAACACACCGCCCATGCGGCCGACAATACCGGTCTGCTCGCAGTGGTGAATGTTGCAGCGGCGGATGATGTGGCTTCCGACCTTCTCCTTCAGCCATCCGTGATACTGCCCGCGGCAGACCGCATCCCGCTCCATCTGTGTGGGACTCTTCACATGTCTGCGGTAGAAATACATGTCATTTTCAGGATCCAGGTACTTGCCCAGTGAGATACCGCAGCAGCGGCTGTTGCTGATCTCGCAGTCTTCTATGATCCATCCCCGGCTCCAGTGCGGACCGATCATGCCGTCCTGATAGGCGGCCGGCGGGGCCCATGTTGTGGCGGCTTTTGTGATCAGGAATCCGCTGACTGTAATATATCCGATCCCGGTCTGATCAGGCATGAAACAGTTGCGGCGCACGGCGATCTCCACCTTCCGGGTGTTGGGGTCCAGACCGTGGAAGTTTGCATACAGAACCGTCTCATTTCCGTCCTGCTCCGTGTACCATTTATAACGGGACTCTTCCGGGCTCCAGGAGCAGGGATCCGCTTTACCGTCCAGGCACTCCTGCAGTGTGACGGTCTCATACATCATGCGGTCGTCAAGATAGACGGATCCGGTATGGCGCACGGTAGGTGCGAAGTACCAGTCGCCGCAGACATAGGTGGTGTAAGGATTGTAAGATCCGAATACGCCGTTGCCTACGCGCAGCATCCACACATCCCCCTGCCAGGGAATCCATCCTTTTGCTTCTTCGGCTCCGGTGATCACAGCGCCAAGCGGCGTCTCGGAGCGGTAGGTGATCCGGTTCTCAGGCGTACCTGCATTGCGCGGGTTCACGTATTCCCTGTAGATGCCCGGTGCGACGAGCACTTCATCTCCGGCTCTTGCTGCCGCGGCTGCGTCATTGATGTGCCGGTATGGACGCTCCTTCGTTCCGTTTCCCTCACAGACAGCATTCACATTTACGTAGATCGTTCTTCCTTTACACATACTATTCTCCATCTAATACACTGAAAAAATGAGGCAGCGGATGCCTCGTGCGAACTGTATATGGAACTTTCGTATAACACAGGATGCAGGTTGTCAAGAGGCGCGGCGGTGATTCCGAAAGGTTCGCAAGAATTGCGTGGTCCCGGAGCAAGAATTGACTCGAGAGGGGGAGAAATATCTGCTATCGTGCAGGTAAGAAAGAAACCCCGGACGCAGCAGTAAGGAGGTCGAAGATGGAGAGAGGAATCTATTTTGACGGATGGCATAAGCATGATCATTGCTTTCATCCGAGTCTGCCGCTCAGGAACAATCGGATGCTGGAGGACCTGAAACAGTACCATGGGACCGTGCTGGTCTGGGCCGGAATGGGAGGCGGCAGTATCAGCCTGCCTTACTTGGAGCAGGAAGCATTCGGAGACGTGGATCCCAGAATGCGGTTTTACGGCGGAATGAATGACAGCGAGTTTGCTGCGGAATGCGGGAAGCTGGGAATCCGCCTGTTTGGGATCGTATTCGAGGTCCAGGGATGGGAGTTCCCCGCGGTGTTTGATGAGAGGGGGCATATCCTCCGGTTAAATGAACATGCCGAGCAGCAGGATCATGACTGGTATGGTATCCGTGAATTCAGCCAGGACAGATATCCGGATGCCTTCCGCACCAGCCTCAGGGATTATTATCCGGACGGGATCGTCAATTCGGCCGGGGAGAAGGTGACTGACCTGTGGGAAGAATGCACTACCCGGGATATGTACGGAAAACCGGTACATGCGGAGTGGGTGGAAGTGAAGGATCATGCCCAGCAGGCGTATCAGATGTGCCGCAACAATCCTGTCTGGCGGGATTATCTGAAGAAGATCATGCAGATCCAGATCGACGCCGGCGTGCAGGGTGTGCAGCTGGACGAGTGTGAGCTTCCCATGACATCGATCGGCTCCGGCGGGTGCTTCTGCAGGGACTGCATGAGCCAGTTTACGCAGTATCTCATCCAAAAGCGCGCGGAAGGCACACTGTCTGCGGACTGGGACGGGATCGATGTAGAACATTTTAATTATAAAGAGTATCTGCTGGAAGGCGGTCATCCGTATCCGGATGGTGCTCCTTTCTTCAAAGACTACTGGGAGTTCCAGGTGACACAGGTGCGGAAGTATTTCAGTGAACTTGCAGATTATGCGAGAGACTATGCGATGGAGAAGTACGGACGCAGACTTGAAGTCTCCGGCAATTTCTACAATCTTCAGCCGGCGTATCATCCGATCGTGCCCAAGGCGGACATCATCATCACGGAAATGGAGCACACCCTGTTCCGGCAGCCTTATTTCTACCGCTACAGCGCAGGTTTTGCAGAAGGAAAACCGGTGATCGTTGCGGAGAATCCCTACGGAGGGATCATTCCCGCCATGCTGGAACTGCTGGACAAAGGAAAGGCTTACGACCTGTACCGCATCTTCCTGCTGGAAGCTTCCGTCTATGGCTGCAATATGTCCGTTCCCTACGGAGCATGGATGGGCAATACGATCCGGGATGCTTTCTGGCCGCCGCGCAGCGTAACCACGCAGGTGCAGGATTTCCTGTACGAACACGAAGACTTCTTCCCGGCAGGCCGGACGAAAGGCGCTGCGGTACTGTATTCCTACGGCAGCAATTACTGGAGAGATGCGCATCGAAGCGGCAGTGCCAACGGGGATGCGGCACAGTCCAATGCGGCAAGGATCGACGTGATGGCTACAGACTGGGGCAATTCTTCGGTGCCGATGCCATTCTGGGATGTGATCCGCTGCATGAGCGCACAGAATGCTCTGTATGATGTCAGGATGATGCCGGACGGCGTACTGCGCGAGGATGATTTTGACCCGCAGAGCCTGGATGGATACCGGATGCTGGTAGTGCCGGACTGCGTGGTCCTGACGAAGAACCAGGAAGAGGCGATCCTGCGGTTTGCCCGGACCGGAGCGCCGGTACTTATCTACGGACGCCTGGCAGAGGGAAGCGACATTGCCGGCAGATTGAAAGCATGCGGCAATGTCTGCTTTGTTCCGGAAGGGATCGCTCAGTTTTCAGAGATTTTCACACAGATGTACAGCAAGGTGACTACGGCAGAGTGCGCTGACAGACGCATCGGCATGAATCGATATGATTCGGAGGAAGGGACCTTTGTCCATCTGATCAACTATGACTACAGAGAGGATACGGATGGGGTCGAGCCGGTCGCGGAACTGACACTCAGACTGAAGTCGCTCCCGGGCAGGGCAGTCCGGGTGCTGCGCCTGGACGGTGAGACCGACGCGTATTCTGTGCGGTATGAAGACGGGTGGTGCATACTGACGCTGTACGATGTGCCGGTCTATACAGCCATAGAGATCCGGAAGGGGTAAGCAGGCTCTTTCATTTACAATTCCCACAGAAGAGAGTATAATCTACTCTGTATGATTAGGTAAATATGAGGTTTGCTCATGTTTATCCATAGTCAGTTGGGAGGAATTATTATGAAATTGAGAGTCCGCAGGATCACAGCGCTGTGCATGGCTGCGCTGCTGTTTGCCGGATCTGGAAGTCTGGACCCCAAGGTATCATATGTACATGCAGAAGAAGCGGTAGAGGCATCAGCCGAAACGACGGCAGAGACACAGCCGCAGACGCAGGCTCCGACAGAAGCGCCGCCCCCTGAGACGCAGGCGCCTACGGAAGCGCCGCCCCCTGAGACGCAGGCACCTACGGAAGCGCCGCCCCCTGAGACACAGGCACCTACGGAAGCGCCGCCTGAGACACAGGCGGAGACCGCTGCAGAAACGGTGCAGACGGAGCCCCAGGGATCTTCGGAAGAGGATCTGCTTGCGTCGGAAGAGCAGAGTGAGCTGGTTGATGAGAAGGAGACGGAGAAAGACATCCGTTCCATCACTGCAGATGTGAAGTCTGCAACAATCACCGTCACCCTTCCGAAGGGAAAGAGTGTTCCGGAGACGACCGTCCTTGATGTCGACGTCACGAAGCCGAAGAATGACAAGAACAGTCTGCGCATGGCACAGGGGCTTCTGGAGAAAGGACCGGCAGTCATATCCGGCGCCAGATTCTATGAGCTGCATCTGTACAACGGGACCGAGGAGTTCAAGATTCCGAAGGGAACCCGCATCGAATATACAAGAGCAGACGGCCTCTCTCTGGGACAGGAATCCTGCCGGCAGGCACGGTTTCATGTTCTGGATATGAGCGGCAGCAACGCATCCGGAATGCAGGCAGATATCTCTCTGAGTACAGATGGTCTCTCCCTGACAAGTGCGTCCTTTACGACTGCCGGCAGCTTTCATTCATTTGCCATCGTCGGAACGCAGAACCGCGCAAATGACGGTGAGAAGATCACACAGAAGGATCTGCGTGAGAAACTCAAAGAGACGGCGCGGTATGTGATCCTTGCGGATACCTATGAGGGCGATGCGAAGGAAGCAGTCCGTACCACTGCGATGGACCAGAAGGAAGAACCCACTGCAGCGGAGCTTCTGGACAAGGTGTCCGAGTATACGCTGAAACTTGGAAATGCACGTGCCGGCGACCAGCTGGCGGTCGTGAATCTGTATACCGATGAGGACGGAAATGTTCTGACCGATCCGAAGGATCCTCAGGATCCGCTGAAGGCTGTTGTTAATGCAGACGGCGCAATCGACGTGACCGACCGCACGGTACTCATCAATATCATCGCGGTCCATACGGGCGACAGCACCCTTCAGATCCCCCGGACGGATGTTGTGGTCAGGAAAAACGGCAAAGAAGAGAAAGTCTACGGCAAAGAGAATCCGGATCTTGCCGGAAGAGTCGTCTATAACGTGACCACTCTTGAGACAGGAACCGAAGGAAACTGGCATCTTGCTCCGTATACCGGCAGGATCATCGTGAAGGACAGGGCTGTCGGCAATTACTATGCGCCGAAGGCAGAGATCACATTTGAAAAGAACCTGATCGGCGGTGCTTATGCCCGCAAGACGGTAACGCAGAATAAAGTCATCCCGGCAACGGTCACGGCGGAACTTCCGAAAGAGAAGCAGACAGAAGCACAGACGCAGGAGCAGACAGAGTCTCCGGCAGAAACGGAAACACAGACCGAGACCGAAGCGGAGAGTGAATCCGAGACTGAAGCAGAAACCGAGACTGAGGCAGAAACCGAGACTGAGGCAGAAACCGAGTCCGAGGAACTCGTCTATGAAGCTGCGGCGAAGGAAGGCCTCCCCGGAGGCGCAGAGGCAGGAACGGTAACTGTCACGAAGGTGAGGGATGACCAGTCCCTTCTCGAAGGCGCGCAGCTTGCCCTGTACAATACGAAGGAACTCACGCCGGAGGAAGGCGAACCCATTCCCGCCGGCAGACAGCTTTATACCTGGCCATCTTCCGCCACGCAGGAACAGGATATCTCAGGCTGGATCCTTCCGGACGGAGAGTATGTGATCCGCGAGGTAAAGACTCCGGCCGGCTACGCCAAGGCATGGGATCAGAAGTATACGCCGCAGACAGATGCACAGACGAAGAAAGTGGAGCCCGTATCCCTTACGGTTGTCGACAAGACAGTGCAGCCGCAGACCGCGGCGGACGGATTCCCCGAGATCGCCGTGCGGGATTCCGCCGATAAATCTTTCCTGCCTGATATTGCGATCTCCATCGAGAAGACGGTTACCACCATTGTCGTAGACAGTGATGGTAATGTAGTGGAAGAGAAGAAAGAAGATAAGGGACAGGTTGCTTCATTTACATCCGAAACGGACTATACCGCGATCGACCTGGCATCCCTTTATACGGAAGTACAGGAACCGACGGTCGACAAGAGCGGCAATATAACAGCCACTGCAGTCTCTCTGACGATCAAAGAGACCACCCACGTATCAGGATATCGTTATGACAGCGTCTCCGAGACAGTAGTCACGGCCGTCTGGGATGAGACGACCGAAGCTGCGAAGGCGGATTATTCACAGAGTGAGGCGGACCGCATCGCAACACAGGACACTAACACAGGTACGTGGAAGCTGACCTTCACACAGAAGGAAGTGGAGCCGTTCACCATTGTATCGTATAAAGTGGATACAACAACGGTCATCCCTGATACTGTATTTGAACTCTACGGCTGCGACGAAACGACAAAGCTGAATCCGGGAACAGATTATATCGTATCGGATGCCAGTGTTTCCGGAACTTCCGTCAAGATCCAGAGCAAGCAGGCGGTCATTACTCTCGTTAACGAAAATGAGATTAAGGCACTCGCATCTGATCCTTTGAATCATATAACCGTAAAATGGACGACGATCCCAGATCGTTATTATGTGGTGCAGGCCTCATCGAAAGAAGGGAAACTGGACTTTGCCGCTACGGAGAATGTTCTGGAACTGGGCGACAAGACCGCGCTTGGAACGGTTACAATCACCCGCAAGAGTCGAATCCTGACTACAGGAACTGCCAATCCGGCAGATAAGGCAGTCACCTATTATTTCACGCTGCTTGATTCGAATGGGAATTCGGTTACGCAGGATCCAAAACCGCTTACAGTATCTGCTTTCAATTCCAAGTCGACATCTAAGGTGGTATTCGAAAATCTTCAGGAAGGACAGTATTACTTAAAGGAGACAGACCAGAACGGTAACAATTACACAGAAGAGGGCCTCAAGCAGATCCAATATCAGTATTCTTATTTGGATGAATCAGGTGCACCAATTACAGAAAAGCCAAAAATACAGCCTGGCAGTGGTGTTCCGATCCGAATTAAACTAATCAAGGATGGATCGAACAATTCAGTTGTAACGGACAATCATATTCTTACGTATACAAATGTATACAATGAGGCCGACACGCGTTCCGGATCGTTTAAAGTCAAGGTCCGCGTTGTAGATGAGAACAATCAGGAAACGCCGGCAACTCTCACTGCAGAATATACGGTTAAATGGACTGCCGGGGGCAAGAACTGGAAGGTCAATCCGACTCCCCACCTGAGTCTGGCAGAGACATCTTCGGCAACTTCGAAGAAATACACCATCCCGTTCCCGGCATCGGATAAGGATGTTGCGGTGAAGGTGAAGCTGACATCCCTGAAGGATGGGAATGGCAACAGTGTCGCCGGCAAATATACGCTGGTGGATGATACGCAGTATACCAGACTGTCAAGCGCACAAAAGACGATCAATATCACGGACGGACTGACAGATGGAATGGTCACCTTTACGCTGAAGAAGGCGTCGACGGGCCAGTCGGTGGCGCAGCTGTCCATGACGAAGCAGGTGACGTACCAGAATGTTCCCATGAGAGTCAATGCGACGTATTATCTGGGAATCTTTACAGATTCTGCATGCACGAAACTGCTTTACAAGAAGCCGCTGTCCCTGAGCAATGCCAGCTCACGCACCAGTACGCTGAAGATCAATCTGTATAAGCTTAAGAGTAAGAGCCAGTCGATCACATTGTACTTTGCAGAGACCGACAGCAAGGGCAATGTGGTGAGCGGAGGCAAGAAGACAGGATATAACATATCGCTCAATCAGACTTCCGTGACCCTGTCACCGAGCAATGCCGAAGCGTCAGTCATCCTGACCAATGATATCATCAAGGGTTCGAAGGCAGCCCAGAGGCTCACGGATCCCTCCAGCGGATTTGCCGGAGACAGAAGTGCCCTCGCAGAGGCTCAGCACCTGGCCAATACCAACAGTGTGACAGGCAGGAAGACCGGAGATGATTCACCAATCGGACCGCTTGCACTGGCAGCGATGATTTCCGGAGGAGTGATACTGCTTCTTGCAGCAGTCATACTGCTTCGCAGGCGCAGGAAGCGCAGAGGATAAAAGCTGGAATCGGCACAGATACGAAGTGTCAGACAGAAAGACACAATAAAAAGGCAGCTGTACGAAATGAAATCGCACAGCTGCCTTTTTTCGTTTTTCAGTACCGATCCTTGCAGGATCTTCGAGTAAACCGGAAGATCTTTTCACTCATTGATCCGTTTCACAAGTTTCGGGAGCGTGACTTCAAAGTCGACGCCGTAGGTGTTCGTTCCCGGTGTGTTGTAGGTATATTCGATGGTTTCCTTCGTGTAATCGCAGGCGATGCGGAAGGCCTCCGGGAGGGATTTGCCCCGGGTCAGCGCACCCACCACCGTGGATGAGAAGATGTCACCGGTTCCGTGATAGGAGGTGGGAACCTTATCCGTATAGTATTCAAAAGTCTCGCCAGTCTCACTGTCAAGTCCCATGACGCCGATCTTGTCGGGCTGGAAAGAGACTCCGGTGAGAACCACGTACTTCGGTCCCAGCTGGGACAGGGCTCTGAGCATATCCATGATATACGGGCGGTCATACTCTGTCCTGTAGGGAAGACCGGTCATGAAAGAAGCTTCTGTCAGATTCGGGACGATCAGGTCTGCCTTGCTGCAGAGCCTGGTGTTTTCCTTTGCGTAAGCCTCGTCAAACGCCGGATACAGTTTCCCGTTGTCGGCCATGACAGGATCGACAACGATCAAGTTGTCTTTGGTCTTGAAGTCATCGAAGAACTTCGAGACAATGCTGATCTGTTCAAAAGATCCCAGGTATCCTGTATAGATCGCGTCAAATCCGATCTGTTCTTTCTTCCAGTGCTCTGCGATCGGGACGATCTGGTCTGTCAGGTCCTTGCAGGTGAACCCCTGGAACATGGTATGAGTAGACAGGACTGCCGTCGGAAGGATCGCCGTCTCCACACCCATCGCAGAAATGATCGGGAGTGCAACGGTCAGAGAGCATTTTCCGACACACGAGATGTCCTGGATCGTAACAATTCTTTTTATCATTCTGAGAACCTCCTGTACTTCTGTCTCTAGTGCACATTATAGGCAAATGTGATACTATAGAAATATCCAATTTTTATTATTTTAATAAGGTCAGTTTGCGCAGCAGAGAGGTGGATCAATATGCTTACGTATGATTTTCTGGACCGGACAGATGAAACCCTGTATGAGTATCTGTACCGCAAGATCCGGCAGGATATCCTTGCCGGGCGCCTGCAGGAGGGAGAGCGGATGCCGTCCAAACGCTCATTTGCGGAGAACCTCGGAATCTCAGTGATCACCGTTGAGACTGCGTATGCGCAGCTGGCAGCAGAAGGATATCTGTATGCGAAGCCAAGAAGCGGCTTCTATGTGGAGCGGTTCGGGCAGTCCATGCTTGTTCCTGAGAAGCCTGCGGAACCGGAGGACTGTGCAGATCCGGGAGGAGTTCATGATGCAGAGAACAGCCGGGGACTGCCCGCAGACAACACTCCTTTGATCGATCTGTCCCAGTCCGGAATCGCCTCTTCCATGTTTCCGTTTCCGGTCTGGTCCAGACTGATGAGGGAGATCCTCCGGACCAGAAAGGACGACCTCCTGAAACGCTCGCCGGGAAATGGGGTAGAGGAGCTGCGGTCTGCGATCGCCAGACATCTCCTTCAGTTCCAGGACCTGAGAGTCTCCCCGAAGCAGATCGTGGTCGGCGCCGGGACAGAGTATCTGTACTCTCTTCTGATCCGGCTGCTTGGGCATGATAAGATCTACGCAGTGGAGACGCCCGGATACCGGAAGACGGAGCGGATCTATGCCAGCAATGCTGTACAGGTGAAGGCTATTGAGATGGACCGGAGCGGCGTCAATATAGAGAAGCTTCGTGCCAGTGGGGCAGATGTGATCCATATCACCCCGTCGCACCAGTTTCCCACCGGGATCACGATGCCGGTTTCCAGGAGAGGCGAACTGCTCTCCTGGTGTTCGGAAGAGAATCATGCAGGGAGGCGGTATATTATTGAAGACGATTATGATTCAGAGTTCAGGCTTGCCGGCAGACCGATTCCGTCCCTGATGTCGATCGACAGGTCGGGGAGCGTGATCTATCTGAATACTTTCACGAACAGCGTGTCGCCGTCGATCCGTATCTCCTATATGGTCCTTCCCGAAGAACTGCTTCGGGAGTATCGTGAAAAACTCGGGTTTTATTCCTGTACGGTAGCAAATTTTGAACAGTATATCCTGGCAGAGTTCATGCGGCAGGGATATTTCGAAAAGCACATCAACCGGATGCGCAGTTATTACAGGCAGAAAAGAGACCGACTGCTTGCAGCGCTCAGAAACAGCCCGCTCGGGCCTTTGATGAAGGTAAGCGGGGCTGACGCCGGGCTCCATTTTCTGATCCGGATCGATACCGGTGCGTCGGAGGAAGAACTGACAGCCCTTGCAGAGGATGCAGGCGTGAGGATCTACGGACTTCAGCACTATGGATCGGAGCTCTTTGATGAAAGGGCAGACCGGGAGAGTCCGGCAGCAGGAGCGCTGCAGGAAAATGGGAAGCCCTGCATGGTAGTAAATTATCAGGGACTGACGGACGAACAGATCGACATCCTTGGACAGCTGCTGGCCAGGGCGTGGCTCTGACCGGAGAATCAGGCGCAGATTGAGAGATATTCCGTATTGCGCAGGCTGTTAAAAAACGCTATAATCCGTTGTAGCAAGCCGGTCTGTTCCGGCTGATTCCTGAAGTTATATATGACGTACAGAAAGGAAGGAATACTATGGCATTAGTTACCACCACCGAGATGTTCAAGAAGGCATATGCAGGCGGCTACGCAATCGGCGCATTCAACATCAATAACATGGAGATCGTTCAGGGTATCACAGAGGCAGCTCATGAGCTGAATTCTCCGGTTATCCTTCAGGCATCCAAAGGCGCAAGAGCATATGCGAATTCCGTATATCTGGTAAAGCTGGTTGAGGGTGCGCTTGCACTGTATCCGGATCTTCCGGTAGCACTGCATCTGGATCACGGCCCGGACTTCGAGACCTGCAAGGACTGCATTGACAATGGATTCACCTCTGTCATGATCGATGCTTCCTCCAAGCCGTTCGAAGAGAACATCGAGATCACCAGAAAGGTCGTTGAGTATGCACATGCTCACGGCGTAGTCGTAGAAGCTGAGCTGGGAACTCTGGCAGGCATCGAGGATGAGGTCCAGGTTTCCGCAGAAGATTCCTCCTATACCAATCCGGACGACGTGGAAGAGTTCGTTGGCAAGACCGGCGTTGACTCTCTGGCAATCGCAATCGGAACCAGCCACGGCGCATACAAGTTCAAACCGGGCACAAAGCCGCAGCTTCGTTTCGACATCCTTGACGAAGTCGTCAAGAGACTGCCGGGCTTCCCGATCGTTCTGCACGGAGCTTCCTCCGTACCGCAGGAATACGTCAAGATCATCAACGAGCATGGCGGAGCTCTGAAGGATGCTATCGGTGTTCCGGAAGATCAGCTTCGTGAAGCAGCACGCAGCGCAGTCTGCAAGATCAACATCGACTCCGACCTTCGTCTCGGCATGACCGCTGGTGTCCGCACTGTCTTCAGTGAGAATCCGGCAGCGTTCGATCCGCGTGAGTATCTGAAGGTTGGCCGCAAGAACGTTAAGGACATCGTTGCTCATAAGATTAAGGATGTTCTTGGCAGCGAAGGCGCAGCTCTTTGATCCACTGACACCACATGAATTACAGAGGGGCATCTGCGAATCCTGGTGGATTCCCGGATGCCCCTTTTTACAGCCTCAGGCTGACCTGAGCAGAGCTTACAGATATGACTGTTCCGCTGCATGCACTGTCACAGCACACCGGGAACAGGGAATGGAGATTTTATGAAATTATATGATGGCGGGGTATATCTGCTGGACGGTGAGAAGATCATCCCGGACAGCAGTGAGGCACCGAAGCTGCTTGCCCGTGAGGGCTGCACGCAGACGAAGGAACAGGCACGCAGGGGAACGATCGCATGGTCGATCCTGCATGATCATAATCAGTCAGGCGACGATGAGAAGCTTCACATCCGCTTCGACAAGATGACCAGCCATGACATCACCTATGTCGGGATCATCCAGACCGCCCGCGCGTCAGGACTTGAGAAGTTCCCTCTTCCGTATGTGCTTACCAACTGCCATAACTCACTGTGTGCGGTAGGCGGTACGATCAATGAGGATGACCACATGTTCGGCCTGTCCGCAGCCAAGAAATACGGCGGCATCTATGTTCCGCCCCATCAGGCCGTCATCCACCAGTATGCCCGCGAGATGCTTGCAGAGTGCGGAGCGATGATCCTGGGATCGGATTCTCATACCCGCTACGGAGCTCTTGGCACCATGGCCGTGGGAGAAGGCGGGGGCGAGCTTGTGAAACAGCTGCTCTGCCAGACATATGACGTGGATATGCCAGGCGTTGTCGCGGTGTATCTGACCGGAGAGCCGGTGAAGGGGGTCGGCCCGCAGGACGTGGCGCTTGCCATCATCGGAGCAGTCTTTGACAGGGGATACGTCAAGAATAAGGTCATGGAATTCGTCGGTCCCGGCGTCTCAAAGCTGAGTGCGGATTTCCGCATCGGTGTGGATGTCATGACGACAGAGACGACCTGCCTGAGTTCCATCTGGCAGACAGATGAGCGCATCCGTGAGTTCTATGAGATCCACGGCAGAGGAGAATGCTAC
>OMSN01000297.1 GCA_900313765.1 uncultured Eubacteriales bacterium | reverse complement strand
TTGCGCTCACGGTCGATGTCTGCATTGATCTCTTCCTCAGAGACTTTGATCTCTTTCTTCGGAACCTCTACACCCAGATACTGGCCAAGTGTAACTTCCGGCTTCAGGGCAACGGTCGCGGTATAGATAAAGGGTTTGCCTTCCTCTACCTGCGTGACATCGATCTGCGGGCGGGATACGATCTCCTCACCGCTCTCTTTGGCCGCGTCATCATATGTCTCCTGCAGAACGGCATTCGCAGCATCCTCATAGAAAACAGCCTTGCCGTACATCTTCTCAATCATCTTTCTCGGTGCTTTGCCCTTGCGGAAGCCCGGAAGCGTGATGCTATTCTTCTGTCTCTGATATACCTTCTCGATTGCCTCGGCGAATTTCTCAGCTGAAACTTCAATCGTCAGCACTGCCATGTTATTTTCTTTTTTCTCAACTGAAACACTCATGAAACCTGCTCCTTACGAATTATAATAATTAGCTCTTTTTTACAGCCGTCTTAGTAGTATATCACAGGGATTAGCCGAAAACAATTGACTTTTCAATCTTTTGAGCACACTCAGCACCTTCCAGTTTCTCCAGGATCTTCAGCGCGAACGGGATCGCAGTGCCTACACCTCTGCTGGTGATGAACTGCCCGGAGACCTCCACCGGGTTCTCTGTTGTCTGTGCACCCGTCAGATAGGACTCGCATCCCGGGTAGCAGGTTGCCGTCTGTCCTTCCAGCAGTCCATAGTGTCCAAGCACCCGCGGCGCGGCGCAGATCGCACAGATCCAGGTATCAGTCCCTGCAGCTTTCTTCAGTGCGCCTGCAAGGGTCTCATCCGCCTGGAGATTCAGAGTTCCCGGCATCCCGCCCGGAAGGACCAGTGCATCCGCATCCGACAGATTCATGGGACCCTGTGATCGTCTGATTCCCACCAACTGCGGTGAGGACTACTTCCACTCCGCCTCTTCGCAGAAGATCCACCTGTGTCAGACATTCTATCTCCTCCAGACCCTGGGCTGCGAACACGTATACCTTACTGCTCTTATGCGTCTTGTTCATAATTTGTTCCTTTCTATTATTGCTATTTGTACTATTTAAAGTTGCATAACTCCATTTTTTGTGAATATGGCAGAATTTTATACACTCTATTCCATGCAAATCTACTGGATATTCGTTTATGGCTGTGCTAAGATGAACACAACGTTAACGTTATCGTTTGTTGAGAAATTATCTGCAGGAGGAAATATCATGACAGAGCAGAGAATCAATCAATACAAGCAGCTCGGCCTGACGATCGCCTATTACAGGAAACTGAAGGGAATTACCCAGCAGAGTCTTGCAGAGGCAGTCAATCTGAGCCGCACACATATCAGCAATCTGGAAGCGCCGAATATGCCGACATCGATCTCTCTTGAAAAGCTCTTTGATATTGCTGAAGTGTTGGGAGTTCCCGTAAAGAGCTTCTTTGATTTCCGGGACTGACCGATCCTCTTATCCAACATTATTCTGTTATCATTACGTACCGGGTATTCACAAATGCCGTGCACATTCCGTGCACGGCATTTTAGTTTTCTCATTCGCTGTCTGATACAACCATATCAGAGTGTCTCATCTCTCATTGAAGATCACCTTCAGTACTTTTGAAGCATCCATCTTCTGAAGCCCGTCCGGATCAGACATCACGCTGTTCTTCGTTCCCAGATGCCAGCGCATACGGCTATATCCGGTCAGATACTGACGGCCTCGGCTGACATCCGGAAACTTCTTGTACCATTCCGGATAATATTTTTTCATATATTTTCTCGCCAGCTTCCAGGCTTTGCTCTTGACTTTACCGGAGCTGCTGACTGTACCGTTGATCATGACACCTTGCGGGCTGGAGTGTACCAGCACAACGCTCCCGTCGGAACATCCTCCGATCACGATATATACGTGTCCGGAAGCAAGACTCATGACGTCACCCGCTCTCCAGTCTTTGAAGGCTCTTGCAGACTTAAAACTGCCCCAGCCCCAACCAGCATATGTCCTTGCCATCTTCTGCGCAAGCATAACATACCCGCCATGACCGCTCTGAGTATTGAATGTGTTGTACATCACCCATCCGACGAATCCCGAACAGTCCAGTCCGTTATTGGTCTGGTAGCGGGTCGTGCGGTAATCGTAAGAGGAAGTCTGCTTCCTGAAGAACTTCTCCCACTGCGGGGACACACCGATCTCGCCCGTCTCTACCCGGTTCCAGCCGCCGCCCCAGACATATACGGTCCGGCCAACCGGCTTCAGTGCAGTCTGCAATAATTGTTTCAGCGTCGCCTTGCGTATCGGATAACCCTTTGAATCATAGAAGTTTCCAGTCTCCTTGTTCTTCTCCGTCTTGGGCTGCGTCCTGGCACCGCCGTTTGCGGGATCAAAATAATAGACCGTTCCCTTCACAGAGATCGTACCGGTCCTCTGTTTTCCATTCTTACGGAAATAATAATACTTTCCGTTCACCCGGATCTGGCCGGTGGCACGGAATCCATTCTTTCTGATATAATAGGTTCCGGTCGGCAGTTTCAGCCAGCCGCGCTTCAGCTTTCCGGAAGCTGTTTTGAAAAAGATCTTTGTGTTCGATTTCTTCTTCCAATTGCCGATAACCTCACGGGTACCAGTACTGTCGGTAAATGTGCCACTCAGGGTCTTTGCATATACGCTGGTCCCTGGGACTGCCATAAGCATAATAAGTGCAAGCAGCACCGTTCTGAGTATCCGGCTTTTTCTCATGATCCTCTCCTTTTCTTTACAAAACATTTACATTATCGTAACATATTGTAATTGTTCTGAAAAGAGGGTTTCAGCATCTTTCTTTCGATATAAACTGCTTCATTTCCTGATACAGGTGGCTCACCGGAAGGCCGACAATGTTGAAATAGTCTCCCTCGATGCCTGAGACAAACTTCATGAAGGCGCCCTGTATCCCATAGGCACCGGCCTTATCCATCGGCTCCCCTGAATCGATATATTCGCTGATCTCTTTCTCCGTCAACTGTGCCACGTGCACCGTGCTCTCCTCAGAAAAAGAGACTTCTCTGCGGACGGATCCGATCCTTCCGCACAGGGTTACACCCGTATACACATGGTGGGATCTTCCGGACAGCATCCGCAGCATACGCCGTGCGTCTTCCTCATCTTCCGGCTTCCCCAGGATCTTTCCGTCTGCGGCCACCACAGTGTCCGCTCCGATCACCACCAGATCCCCGGAAGGCTCCTGCTGTACCAGGCGCTCATATACTTCTTCTGCCTTCCTTGAGGAAAGCATTTCTACCAGTCTTGCAGGATTCTCCTCCTGTACGTCCTCATCCGCTCCGGATACGACTACTTCATGCACAATTCCTGCTGTCTGCAGAAGTTCGGTCCTCCGGGGAGAACCGGAAGCCAGAATAATCCTGACATGATCCATATTCCGATTTTCCATCCTGCCTGTCACCCGATACGCATATCTCTGGAAGATTCCTGTTTCAGAAGCCGGTAGGTGTAGAAGAACATCACAAGCACAAACAGAATAAACAGGATCCAGGTATAATCGCCTTCCAGAGAAGCTATGAAGTCATATGTTCCATGCAGGAGAACCGGGATCAGAAGCGCCAGCTGCCTGCATTTTTTCTCAGTCACGGCATCTTCTGCATTTGCTGCCCTCTTTGCAAGGCCATACCAGACACCCATGAATACGCCAAAGCAGGCATGACCCGGAACGGCAGTGACGGCGCGCACAAGCGCAACGGAGAACCCGTATGAGAACACATAGGATATGTTTTCCAGAAGCGCGAATCCCAGGGAGACGGAGACCGCATATACGATACCGTCAAACTGATAATTGAAGTTCGGATTGTTCCAGGTGGCTCGCTTGAGGAACAGATACTTGAAGCCCTCTTCCGACAGTGCCACGATGATAAAGTACATCAGGAACTTTCCGAGCAGCGTCGACTCCTGGATCAGCGCGCTTCCGATGGTTTCGGTCACGATCGCGGCAACTGTGGAGAGCATGCCCGCCACAATCAGTTTAAAGATCAGCCCTTTCGGTTCCTTCTCGATCCGGTCCATTTTATAGACTCTTACGATCAGGAAGATCGCGGGGATGACTGCCGCCAGAGCCATAAGAATATTGGGAAGTGAAAAGATCAGCATGAATGGAAATAAAAAATACATGTTTTCTACCTCATTTTCTTGGACTACTCTTCTTCACCTTCTCCGGATGTCTCCAGCTGGTGCACCAGATCCATCGCCTGGAGCTGTTCTTCTTCCGGATCGGTAAGGTCGTCGTTGGTCAGCATCTTCAGGTCTTCCATCGTCGGAGCTTCCATCTGTGCAATGCGGCGCGCCTGATTGGTGATGATCTCCTCAAAGAGATTGCGAACAGCGCGGGCATTGGCGAAGTTCTCCAGAGACGCCAGTTTCTGTGCGGCGAGTTTCTCGCGTACATGTCCCCGGGTCTCCTCTTCGATGGTGTAGTCATACTTCTTAAGATTCATATCGAAGATGCCCATCAGTTCATCCAGAGTATAATCCGGGAATTCTATATATTTATTGAACCTGCTGCGAAGACCGGGGTTGCTGTCTATGAACTTCTCCATCGGCTCGGTATAACCTGCGAC
>OMSN01000059.1 GCA_900313765.1 uncultured Eubacteriales bacterium | reverse complement strand
TGCAGAATTCTGCCATGACCTGCCTGCACACTCCGCAGGGAGGGCAGTACTGAAGTTCCCCGTCCTCCGGTCCGCCGCTGATGGCGATGGCCGCAAACCTGTAATAACCTTCGCTGACAGCCTTGAAGAATGCTGTGCGCTCGGCGCAGTTTGTCGGGGTAAACGCTGCGTTCTCTATGTTGCAGCCGGTAAAGATCTTACCTTCTTCTGTCAGAAGGGCAGCCCCCACGCGGAAATGAGAATACGGAACATAGCTCATCTGCCTCATCTCAACGGCAGTCTCACAGAGATGTTCGATTGTCTCCCGGCTCAGTGTATTCTGTCCCATATGCATACCTCTGTAAACGATTATTCTGCCTGTGCCCCGTCCGCCTTGATCAGGAGCCGGATCGCTTCCACTGCGGTCTGAATCGCGGTGGATGTATCGTGCGCCTGCTTATTGGGCAGATTCAGTTTCGCTCTCTCCTGGTTCGCAACGGTCAGAAGAACGGTCCCGGACCTGACTTTCAGGCAGGAGGATACGATAAACAGGGCTGCCGATTCCATCTCGGATGCCATGCAGCCGCATTTTACCCACGCATCCCATTTGTTGAGAAGATCGTATCCGATCGGCTTGACTTCCGGCTCATGCTGTCCGTAGAAAGAGTCCTTGCACTGGACAACGCCAAGATGCGAGGTGAATCCCAGTTTCTTCGCTGCTTCTCTCAGGGCGATGGTCACGTCAAAATCCGCCACTGCCGGATATTCGATCGGTGCATATTCCTTGCTGGTGCCTTCCGCGCGGATCGCACCGGTTGCGATGACCAGGTCTCCGCCGCATACTTCCAGCTGCATGCCTCCGCAGGTACCGACTCTGATAAATGTGTCCGCTCCGCAGCGCTTCAGTTCCTCGACCGCAATCGATGCAGACGGGCCTCCGATTCCTGTGGAAGTTACGGATACTTTTACTCCGTCCAGTGTCCCGGTATAGGTTACGTACTCACGGTTGTCCGCGACCAGTACCGGATCGTCAAAATAGGCTGCAATCTTCGCGCAGCGTTTCGGGTCTCCCGGCAGGATCACATATCTGCCAACCTCTCCCGGAGCTACCCCAATATGATACTGTTTACCAGATCCTTCTGTGTAATCAACCATATCTTCATGCCTCCTTTTTTACATGACCAGCGTGTTCTGATGTCTGCCTGTCTTCTCAGTAAAGGGCAGACTGTCCGACTATTTCTCAGTATACCAGAATTTTCGGACAACGTATATAAAAGGGATCATTTTTCAAAGATACCCGAACAAATATTCGAAAAGTATGGTATAATAGCAGATACTCATTTATCCCAGTGTTGTCCAGAATTGTCAGGAGAGTTTCCACATGCCAGATGTTATGCAGACGAACCGCAAATGTCCCAGGAGGATCGCGCAGGCGGTCATCAGCTCGCTGAAGGGGGGCGTTGTCCCCAGGGTCGGGCTTCCGTACATTACCGTTGGCCGTGCCAGCGAGATCGAGGCTCTGCTCCGCGATGTGGAGATCATCGGGGAGGGCGGGGCTTCCTTCCGCTTTATCGTCGGACGCTACGGCAGCGGCAAGAGTTTCCTGCTCCAGACGATCCGCAACAATGTGATGGACCGGGGCTTCGTGGTCATGGACGCTGACCTCTCTCCCGAGAGACGCCTTCAGGGCACCCGCGGCCAGGGACTTGCCACGTACCGTGAACTGATCTCGAACCTTGCCACCAGAACCCGGCCGGAGGGCGGAGCCCTGACACTGGTCCTGGACCGCTGGATCGATGCCGTGCGGTCCGACGTCATGACGCAGACCGGTCTGGACATGGGTTCGCCTGCCTTCCATGGCGAGGTGGAGAAGAAGATCCGCGAGATCATTTCCTCCCTGAGCCAGATGGTGCACGGTTTTGATTTCGCCCGGCTGATCACGCTCTACTACCGCGCTTTCCTTGCCGATGACGATGAGATGAGAGGCAGGGTCATCAAGTGGTTTCGGGGCGAATACGGAACCAAGACCGAAGCGCGTCAGGAGCTGGGCGTCAATGTGATCATCACCGATGATGACTGGTACGATTATCTGAAACTGTTCGCCATGTTCTTCCGCCTGGCCGGATACAATGGCCTGCTGATCTTCATCGATGAGCTGGTGAACATCTACAAGATCCCCCAGTCCATCACCCGGAACAACAACTATGAGAAGATCCTGACGATGTACAATGATACCCTTCAGGGAAAGGCGCAGTATCTGGGCATCCTCATGAGCGGAACGCCGCAGTGTGTGGAGGATACCAGAAGGGGGATCTACAGCTATGAGGCCCTGCGCTCACGCCTTGCCGAAGGCAAGTTCTCACGGGAGGGTTCCCGTGACCTGCTGGCACCTGTCATCCGCCTGGAAGCCCTGACTTCGGAAGAGATGATGGTGCTCTGCGAGAAGCTTGCGGATATGCATGCAGACCTGTATGGATACCGGCGGGCCGTCACCACCCAGGATCTGGTCACCTTTATCCGGATCGAGTACGGACGCATCGGGGCCGATTCCCATATCACGCCCCGTGAGGTGATCCGGGACTTTATCGAACTGCTGGATATCCTGTATCAGGATCCTGCAAAACATGTGGCTCAGCTTCTTGGCTCGGATGAATTCTCCTACGCAAAGAGCGAGGCGGTCAGTGATGAGATCATGGATGAAGAATATGCCGACTTCATCCTGTAACCGTACAGGAGTGTTCCATGGATATCTTTTCCCGTTATTCTGACTTTATACAGGACTTTATCTACCGCAGCGGCTGGGAGGATCTGCGTGCGATCCAGGTCGCCGCGGGAGACGCGATCTTCAACAGCGACCAGAATGTCCTTCTGTGCGCATCCACGGCTTCCGGCAAGACGGAAGCTGCCTTCTTCCCGATCCTTACGGAGTTTACCGAGAACCCGCCCGCTTCCGTAGGCTGCCTGTATATTGCTCCCCTGAAGGCTCTGATCAATGACCAGTTCATCCGTCTCAATGACCTGTGCGAGGAGGGACACATACCGGTCTGGCACTGGCACGGGGATGTCTCCTCCTCCCATAAGAAGAAGCTCCTGAAACATCCGTCCGGGATCCTGCAGATCACGCCGGAATCTCTGGAAGCTCTTCTGATGCATAAGCACAGCGAGATCCCGAAGCTGTTCGGAGACCTTCGTTATGTGGTGGTGGACGAGATCCACTCCCTGCTGCGGGGTGACCGCGGCGGACAGTGCATGTGCCTGATCCAGCGCCTGTGCCGGTTGTCGGGGGCCAATCCCCGGCGCATCGGGCTCTCTGCGACCATCGGTGATCCGAAGGAGGCCGGAAGGTTCCTGGCTGCCGGGTCCGGAAGGGGAACCGTGATCCCGGATGTGCAGGCCAAAGGGATGCGGTGGAGACTGTCCATGGAGCATTTCTTCAATGCAGCCCCCCAGGCCAGCGACATCATAGAAAACCCGGAGAAGAGCGCCTGGTCAGGCGGCGTTCCGTCCGCGGCCATGCGCCCTGCCATCGGGACCTCCAAACCGCCCGCCGCAACAGGCGCGGAGGATGGAGCCGCTGCTTCCTCTCCCGCGGATGTCGCCATATTAGGTCTGTCGCGGTCCTCTGCCCAGCCTACGGACAAGGCACCGCTCACGGCAGATCCCGGCATGGGATATATCTTCGAGCATACCCGCGGACGGAAATGCCTGGTCTTCAGCAATTCCAGGGAGGAGTGCGAAGAAGTCACGACCACGCTCCGGGCTTACTGTGAATACAATCACGAGCCGGACCGCTTCCTGATCCACCATGGCAATCTGTCCAACGCATTCCGCGAGACTGCCGAAGATGAGATGCGCGATGAGGATTCCGCACTGACCACCTGCACCACTGCCACCCTGGAACTGGGCATCGACATCGGCAAGCTGGAGCGGGCCTTTCAGATCAATGCTCCCTTCACCGTATCTGCATTTCTCCAGAGAATGGGAAGAACCGGGAGACGCGGCGAGCCCTGCGAGATGTGGTTCGTCATGCGGGAGGAGCACGCGGAAGCCAGAGACCTGCTGCCGGACAAGATCCCGTGGGCGCTTCTTCAGGGAATCGCGCTGATCCAGCTCTATCTGGAGGAGCGCTGGGTCGAGCCTCCGCGCAAGGGAAGGCTCCCCTTCAGCCTGCTCTACCATCAGACCATGAGCACCCTGGCGTCCGGGGGCGAGATGTCTCCGGCTGAACTTGCATCCCGGGTACTGACCCTTGCCCCGTTTGAGAACATCACCCGGGAGGATTTCCGCATCCTCCTCAATGACCTGATCGGGAAGGATCACATAGAGGTGACGGAGGAGCACGGACTGATCGTCGGCCTGGCAGGCGAGCGGATCACGAACAATTACAAGTTCTACGCTGTCTTCCAGGAAAATGAAGAATACAGTGTCCGCTGCGAGTCCCAGGAGATCGGGACCATCGTCAAGCCGCCCCCCATCGGGGACCGTATCGCCATCGCAGGGCATGTCTGGGTCGTGGAGGAAGTGGACCGCACCCATCATCAGGTCTACTGCCACATGATCAAAGGCCGCGTGCCTGCCTATTTCGGGGATGAACCGGGCGATATCCACACGAAGATCCTGGAGCGGATGCGGAAGGTCCTGATCGAGACCTGCAGCTATCCGTATCTTCTGAAAAATGCACAGGCAAGGCTGATGACTGCCCGGGTGGACGCGCTTCACTCGGGACTCGGGTACCGTCCTCTGGTGTGCCTGGGAGGCAGTATGTACTGTCTGGTCCCGTGGCTGGGAAGTTATTCGTTCCTCGCCCTTGAGCGGTTCCTTCGAATCCGCTGCGCAAAACGCCTGGGGCTGAAAGGCTTCAACTCCGTGCGCCCCTACTTCTGCCAGTTCACACTGGGAGTGGGTGAGGAAGACTTCTTCCGGATCCTCAGGGAGGAAATGGATGCCGGGATCGATCCCATGGAACTGCTCTATCCAAAAGAGGTTCCCGTGTTTGACAAATACGACGATATCCTTCCGGGTGAGCTGGTGCGCAGGGGCTTCGCATTCGGGGTCCTGGATATCGAAGGTCTGAAGCAGCGTATCCTGGAATGGACCGGGTAATCGACAGCCGGTCTTTACAACTCTCCGCCGGATCATTATAATGAGCTTACTTATGACAAAGGCGTCAGCAGAACCTGATCTTGCTGATGCCTTTTCTGATTAGCCGAAACTTCGGCATTGAGGTGAGAATATGTGTGGAATCGTTGGATATACAGGAACATCGCAGGCTGCCCCCATCCTTCTGGACGGGCTGGCACGGCTGGAATACAGAGGATATGATTCTGCCGGGCTTGCCATACGGGACGGCAGTGAACTGGCCCAGGTTGTAAAATCCACCGGCAAGCTCCGCAGCCTGATCGAGAAGACAGACAGCGGGCGGTCGCTGGCCGGAACCTGCGGGATCGGCCATACCAGATGGGCCACCCACGGGGAACCCAGCCAGACCAACGCCCATCCTCATGTCAGCGGGAACTGTACCGGATCTGCCTGCGGGCAGGTGGAATCCGAAGTGGTGGGTGTCCACAACGGGATCATCGAGAACTACCTGGAGCTGAGGGATAAGCTCTCCCGCCACGGATATCAGTTCTACAGCGAGACGGACACGGAGGTTGTTGTCAAGCTCATCGATTACTACTACAGGAAATACAAGATCGGACCGGTGGATGCCATCAACCGCACCCTGGTTCGCGTGCGCGGGACCTATGCCCTGGCACTGATGTTCCGCGATCATCCGGGTGAGATCTATGCCGCGCGCAAGGATGCGCCGATGATCATCGGGGTCAGCGGGGAGAACTCCTATCTTGCATCGGATGTTCCCGCGATCCTGAACTATACACGCAGTGTCTACTACATCGGCAACCTGCAGATCGCCCGGGTTCTTCCCGGGGAGGTTCATTTCTACGATCTCAACGGGGATGAGGTTCAGCTGGAGCGAACTGAGATCACCTGGGATGCCAAAGCGGCTGAGAAGAATGGCTTCGAGCATTTTATGATCAAAGAGATCTACGAGCAGCCGGCTGCCGTCCGGGATACTCTGGCAAGCCTGCTCTGCGACGGAAAGATCTCCCTGGCCGACACAGGTCTGGATGATACAACACTTCGGTCCGTGTCTTCGATCCGGATCGTCGCCTGCGGCTCTGCATGGCATGTGGGAATGGCTGCCCAGTATATCCTGGAAGATCTGGCTCAGATCCCGGTGCGGGTAGAACTGGCTTCAGAATACCGCTACCGGAAGGTCCTGTCGGATGACCGGGAGCTTCTGATCGTGATCTCCCAGTCCGGTGAGACAGCAGACAGCCTCGCTGCCCTGCGCAAGGGAAAGGATATGGGCATCCGCACCCTGGCCATCGTCAATGTGGTCGGTTCGACCATCGCCCGGGAGGCGGACCATGTGCTCTATACCCATGCAGGTCCCGAGATCGCCGTCGCCACGACCAAGGCCTACTCATCCCAGCTCATCGCCATCTACTGTCTGGCGGTCGAAACTGCCTTCATGCTGGGAAGGATCGATGAAGAAGCGTATGAATACTATATTCAGGAACTGACTTCTCTTCCGGACAAGATCACCCGCATCCTGGAGGAAAAAGAACGCATTCAGTGGTTTGCGTCAAAATACTCAAACGCCCGGGATATCTTCTTTATTGGCCGCGGCCTTGACTATGCGATCAGTCTGGAGGGAAGCCTCAAGGCCAAGGAGATCAGCTACGTCCATTCCGAAGCCTATGCCGCCGGTGAGCTGAAACACGGAACCATCAGCCTGATCGAGGATAATATCCTGGTGATCGGGGTGCTGACCCAGAAAGATCTGTTCGAGAAGACGGTCAGCAATATGGCCGAGTGCAAGGCTCGCGGTGCCTATCTCATGGCTCTGACCAGTTATGGCAATTACAGCGTGGAGGATTCGGCAGACTTTACTGTATACGTTCCGAAAGCAGATCCGCACTTCATGGCCAGCCTGGCAGTAGTTCCGCTTCAGCTGTTCGGCTACTACAGCGGCGTCGCCCGTGGACTGGATGTGGACAAGCCGAGAAACCTGGCAAAGAGCGTTACTGTCGAATAACTGTCTTATTCCTGACGGTTATAAATGGGTTCGACGTACCTTCTTCCGCCTCCGATCAGAAGGAGGGCGGATGCGGCGCCGGACAGCATGACAATCATCAGGATGATCCTCTCGTTCATGTACAGGGCCAGCACGCCCGCCAGGAGTTCTCCCAGCAGCTGTCCCGCGGTGTTGAGTACATTGAAGGCACCGTTAAACCGGCCCTTATTCTCATCGGGCACATAGCTCTGGGTCGCGGAGACACGGATCGTATATGTGGTCACGCCTCCGACTCCGATCACAGCACACAGCGCCATCATGACCGGGATCGGGAAGAACAGGTAGATCCCTTCATTTACATTGATCACAACATACACGACAAGCGCGATCATGTACCTCCAGGCAGCGGGAATGCTCCATCTGTAATGGAACAGTCCGCCCAGGGACCTTGCCGCGAGCATGGTTCCCCAGACCAGCATGTAGATATACTCTCCATGCTCAAAGGTGTTCCGGAAATAGGGAAGTGTCAGCGTCCAGGAGGTGCCGCCGCAGACGGATGAGATCGCAAAATACACCGCTACGATCAGAAGACCCTTCTCTGACACAAGATAGGCGAATCCGTCACGGATATCCGCGAAGATCTGCCTGCGGTAGGGAACCTTCTCTTCCAGGCGGTTTTGCTGCTTCTCTATGTACTGCTCCTTCGCCCGGATCTGCGTCTCCATGACGGCAGCCAGGAAGAAGCAGACCGCATTGGCGGCGAGCAGAGGCGCCAGGCCGATCTTTCCGTAGAGAAATGCTGAGACCGGCACCATCACCGCGGTGAAGGTCTCCAGCACACTTGCGATGGAGTAGGCCTTCTGGAAGAATCCCTCTGTGATCAGCAGGGGATAGAAACTCTCATAGGCGACCATGTAGATGCTCTGGATCGATCCGATCACGAAGCAGTATACGGCAAACAGGGGAAATGAAAACCATCCGCCTGCCAGTACGATTGCCATCATCAGGTACAGTCCCGAGGAGAGAAAATCCAGCGTGTAGATCATTTTCCTGCGGGAGAACCGGTCCAGCACGGCTCCGAAGATCACCGGCATGACGAGCTGGGGCAGCGTATACATGGCAAGATAGACCGCATACAGGAACGTCGACTGGGAGATGTCCAGTACCAGCAG
>OMSN01000012.1 GCA_900313765.1 uncultured Eubacteriales bacterium | reverse complement strand
GAACCGATCTGAGACTTTTCAAACGGCTCTTCCACCTCTTTGAGGTGCTGCAGAAGACGGATATCATTGGACATCTTATGCGCGCTTGCGGCAATGCCTGCGACTACATTCAGAACCCTTGTATCCACCTTGCGGGAATATGTCTGTCCCGAGACCGGATAGCAGGAAGCAAAGCCCATCTTCTGTGCGATCATGGGATCGATCCTGTCGACCGTCTCATTGTCACCGTCAAACAGTTCCAGGAAGGATGCCTGTGTCCCTGTGGTTCCCTTGGATCCAAGGAGTTTCAGGGAAGAGCGGACATATTCCACATCCTCCAGATCGATCATGAACTCATTCATCCACAGAGTAGCACGTTTTCCCACGGTTGTGGGCTGCGCCGGCTGGAAATGAGTAAAAGCCAGGGTCGGCAGATCCTTGTATTCCTCTGCAAACTCAGCAAGCTTCGAGATCACATTGACCAGTTTCCTGTGAACCAGGTCCAATGCGTCCCGCATGATGATGATATCGGTGTTGTCACCTACATAACAGCTGGTGGCTCCGAGATGGATGATTCCTTTCGCCTTGGGACACTGCAGTCCGTATGCGTATACATGGCTCATGACATCATGGCGCACGACCTTCTCTCTCGCCTCAGCTTCCTCATAATTGATGTCATCCTGATGGGCGATCATCTCATCGATCTGTTCCTGAGTGATATTCAGGCCCAGTTCCTTCTCTGTCTGTGCCAGCGCGATCCACAGTTTTCTCCAGGTGCGGAACTTCTTGTTCTGCGAGAAGAGATACTGCATCTCCTTCGATGCATAGCGCTGGGACAGCGGACTGGTATATCCGTCGTAATTCATGGCTTCCTCCAAGTTGAACAAACTATGTGCTGCACCTGAGCCTGTCTGATAAGGCAAACATGTCATGCGCAGAGCAGTCTCACAAAAACCGTGCCTGCGCGAAGCGACCACGCATCTATAGGAGCCCGAGCGCAGGCAGATGGTTTGCAGTGAGACAAGCGGAGCAGACAAAAGTTTGCCGTGCAGACAGGTTCAGGTGTAGCCTGTCATCAATGCCGGTTCACGGCTCTCCATCTCTCAGGCTGCAGTCCATCCGGACTTCGTCCGTCTGACGCTGCTTCGCAGCTTCTGACTGCAGCTGTTCGTTGGAGCCCCCGTTTCACGGGGGTTCGTACGTCGTCCATGTCTTCTGCTTTCATGCAAGCATGACGCGGAAGACATGGACAACGTACTGCCGTGAACCGTTTGCATCTTTATCGTTCATATTCCCCGCGGATGTCTTCCGTGGGCGGTTCGATCGGGTACTTTCCGCTGAAACATCCGTCACAGATCGGAAGGTTGTTCACGATCTGGGGCAGTCTTTCCATCTTCAGATAATCCAGGCTGTCTGCGCCGATGATGCTGCAGACTTCTTCTCTGGAGCGCTGGTATGCGATCAGCTGCTCTCTCTCCGGAATGTCTGTTCCGAAATAGCACGGATACAGGAACGGCGGAGAGCTGACTCTCATATGGACTTCGGTAGCTCCTGCGTCTCTCAGCATGCGGACGATCCGGTCGCTGGTCGTGCCGCGGACGATGGAGTCGTCGATCATAACGACTCTCTTTCCTTCCACCGCCGGGCGCAGCGGGTTCAGTTTCACCTCGACCGCGGATTCTCTGCTGTGCTGGGATGGCTTTATGAAGGTTCTTCCCACATAGCCGTTCTTCACAAATCCCTGTCCGAAGGGGATCCCGCTCTCCATGCTGAATCCCAGGGCAGCAACATTGCCGGACTCCGGAACGCCGATGACCAGATCTGCGTCTACCGGGCTGTCCTGTGCCAGATATCTTCCGGCAAGGATCCTGGAATTGTACACAGATATCTTATCGATCTGTGAATCTGCTCTTCCGAAATAAATGTATTCGAAGATGCATCTGGCGGTCTTTGAGGACCTCATGCAGTGGGTCCTGTTTGAATGCAGGCCGAATCTCGGAGAGATGGTTACGATCTCACCCGGTTCCACATCGCGGACAAACTCTGCCCCTACTGTATCCAGTGCGCAGGACTCGGATGCAAGAATCCATGCATTTCCTCTCCTGCCGATGCACAGAGGCCGGAATCCGAACGGGTCTCTGGCCCCGATCAGTTTCCTCGGGCTCATGATGACCAGGGAGTAAGCCCCCTTGATCTTCTCCATTGTTTTAGCGACTGCTTCTTCTACGGATGAGGTATTGATGCGTGCCCTGGCAATCTCGTAGGCGATGAGTTCCGAATCGATCGTTGTCTGGAAGATTGCGCCGGTCCTGGACAGTTCCCTTGTCAGCTCCGGAGAATTGACAAGATTGCCATTGTGCGCCATGGCCAGGGTTCCCTTGATATAGTGGAGAACCAGCGGCTGCGCATTTTCAATGGTACTGGCGCCTGCGGTGGAATAGCGGACATGACCCACGCCGATATTGCCGCACAGGTTGTCCAGATCGTCTTCATCAAAGGTCTCGTTGACAAGCCCCATTCCCTTGTGGCTCATCACTTTTCCCTTCGGGCCTTCCGTGTTGCTGACTGCGATGCCGCAGCTCTCCTGCCCCCTGTGCTGCAGGGCAAGAAGTCCGTAATAGATCGTGGGAGCTACATTCTCCTCACCGGAGAAATCATACATGCCAAAAACGCCGCATTCCTCGCGCGGTTCGTCAAGGATCTCTCCAGCGTCAAATATTCCATAGTTCTTCTTATGCAAATTGTTCTTCCTCTGTGAATGCAAATATAGCTAAAAAGCAATGAGGATTATAGCGTAAAGATGCCAAAGACGCAACTGTATGAAGGCACTGCAGTCAAAAAACTCTGTACAGACACAGGCATTTCGCAGCGGTTCAGCCGCTCACGGTTATGAAACCGATATAGTCTTCATACGCCGCGGAAAAGACATGTTCCCTGCAGGAAGAGGTCAGTTCTCCGTCCCACGTCAGGTGCAGATGACCTGCAAGGACTGCGATGACCGGGCTGTCCGGTGCACATACTATGTCATACAGCTGCTTCATCGTCGAGTACGAAGAGATATCATATTCATCTCCGTCTCCCCAGCACAGGACCCGATCCTCCCAGGCTGCGCGTGATGCCGCGGCGAGTGTGTCCCCCTCCCTGGCATCAGGCTGGTCCAGAGGGACGTGCATGCACAGAATAACCGGTCTGCCCTCTTCGCAGATCCGGGAAAACTGCTGCAGTGTCTCCTCACTGACTGCTGTGGTGGTATTGTCCAGGCCGACGAGCGTGAAGTCATCAAACCGCACTGCTTTGACTGGATCCTGTGGAGCGATCTGCCGGTGCAGTTTCCTCATCCGCTTCAGTCCCATGCTGCCGTACCAGCGGGCATAGTCATGGTCTGCACGGATATACATCCAGGGCGTCTGAATCTTCGACATGCCTTCCTGAAGTGCCTTCAGGTTTGCTTCCGACGCATAGTCAGCCATGTCTGCCCCGAATACCACATAGTCGGCATCAAAGGAATCGATACAGCTGCTCAGGAATTCCCAGTTCTCGGCGGAGGGAACTCCGTCCTGATCGCGCAGGAATTCATATCTCTCCTGCAGCGCCTGCCTGCTGTCTTCATTTACATCCGGATCGTCCGGATAACAGCAGACATGCATGTCCGAGACCCAGAGGATGCGGCTGCTGCCCTCCATCCCCGGAACCGTGATATGAACCTGTTCCTGTATATAATTCTCCGAAACATCCTCACCCTGCGCAGCTGCAGGAAATGAAAATGCGGCCGCCGCAGTCCAGGTAAAAACTGCCAGGACCGCCGCGGTCTTATACATGCGATATACAGATTCGATTGTCATTAATGGAAAGCCCCTCTTCTGTACTCATCCTTCAGGTTCTCCAGTTCCTGTGCAGGATCTTCTCCCGGATTCCTTCTGGATGCTACCCTTTCCTGGACCTCTTTCGCCACAGAGGCATTGTATTCCTGGATCTTACCGATCAGCATGCCATCCGCCCCGAAAGAGCTCATTTTCTCACGGTATTCCTCATCGGACATAAACAGCGGAAGCGTGCTCACATATCTTCGCATCAGTTCTCTGGTCTGGACCAGCTTCCATCCTTTGAGAAATGCATCCGCCGCATCCCTGAACCGGAACTGCTGCGCGTAGGCACACCCGAGATTGTTCCAGACAGATGCATAGAATGCCGCTCCCAGGTTTCCCTCTGTCTTCTTGTCCAGGATCTTCCGGTAAGCTGTGATCGCAGCTGCGCTCCTGCCCCCGCTCACCAGGTAATCCGCCCGGTTCTTTGCTCTCTGGTCTTCCGGCTGTACCTGTACTCTCGTCAGTTCTTCGCGAAGACGGCGCATCTCTTCCGGCGACAGATATCCGATCTCCTGAAAGATCGGCACTATGAAATAACTGGCGTCCCGGTCCGGTCTCTCGACCGCATCCATCAGTTTCCTTGCCAGTGTCTTCAGTCCCAGTTCGTCCCGGATCCAGGATGCCAGTTCCACCGAGGTTACACTCCGGTCGATCAGATAAAGATTGTTGTGCAGGAACCAGCACAATTCCTCGATCGTATAGATCCGGATCCCGATACTCTCTATGAAGAACGGGTGCTCCGCTCTTTTTCCCGTACACAGATCAAAACTCATAGGATCACCTGTCGCTTCCAGACCTTGCCGCTTGAAGGCGTGATGCCTCCGAAGCCAAGGTCTTCGACCTCTATCTCACAACGGTGCGCCGACGAGAAATAGATCGTCATCCGCAGCCGCGTCGCCCTGTTCTTCCGATCCGGAAAATGATCCAGGCGCAGCACTCTCCCCACGGTCTCGCCGCCCTCCATGGGCGTTGTCAGGATCGTCACGCTGGACTCCCCGTCCGGTATCATCTCAATCCTGCTGTGGGCCTCATACCAATTCACTCCGGCAGGAATCAGCACCTGGTACTGTTCCCTTCCCTTGACCCTGAGCCGCATCCCGATGTTGTGGGTGACCATGTCCACTCCCATGAATAGCATATCCGGGATCTGGCGCAGGCCCAGCCGTATCATCAGGCTGTAACAGGCGCCTTTGGAGAACAGGTTCTGGCCCTGAAATGCATGTCTCCGGAAGGTAAGGTACTGGAAGGAGCGCTCCGCCCAGCTGCGGTCAAAGTATTTGCCGTACAGGTAGCTGGTGGTCACGTTGCGCCGCTCAAACAGTTTTCCCAGAAACTCGTAGAAGATCCGGTCTCTCTCCTTGTTCCAGTCTTCCTCGCTGCGTTTGCCCCGCGCTCTGTCACTGACATCCGCGCTCGCAGTCTCCTGGATCGTCACGACCCAGGGGCGGACCGTCCGGTCAATATGAAGGATGCTTCCCTCCATCTGCATGTTCCGGACGCGGATAAACGCGACATCACCGCTCCACAGTTCCTTCTTCATGCTGACCACATAGTAATAGAAACTGGTACGCCAATCCTGCAGGAACAGATTCTTCCTTTCGATTCCCAGACTTTCCAGGCAGGCAATGAGGTGTTCCCCCATCTCCTGTGTAAGGTTCGGAACTGTGACACAGACACGCAGTGTCTCCATGGAAGGACTGCCGGGAACCATCCCGATCAGGCGGGTCATGTATTTCCCGAGAGACTGCATCCCGAAACGCCCCCCGCGCAGAGCACCTTTCCAGGCATCTGCGGGGACACTGATCAGACCGTCTTCTCCCTCTCCGGGCAGAGACAGCGTCTGCGGTTCCTCCAGGCTCGGATCATACCATGTGACCTGTGCACCTTCGGCTGAGATCTGTATTCCGATTAATGTACTCTTCTCGTCTTCCATAATCCATCCATTATCACAAGAGTGTGAAGATCTCTCTTGTCAGGCTGTCGAGCTGGCGGTATTCCTTCAGTGCCTCTTCAAAACCTGCCTGGTCTCCATCCGACAGAAGCTTTCCCATCTTCATGATCCGGCCATAGCGGCTGTCCTCCAGCGCATCCGGCACCGCACCTGCTTTCAGATAGCGGTGCGGGCTGGTGACAGTCTTTCCGTCTGCCTTCTGTTCCACTGTATAGCACTCCAGTTCTTCGCCCTCAAACAGCACGAACTCCCTGACACGGATTCCCTCGAACACATCTCTCATGGTCTCTTCCACGAAAGGATTGTTCTCATGCTTAAATCGGTACAGCAGTCTGACACTGCTCCTGGGATCCGCGACTGCCTCACAGAACACTTTATCATCAATCCCCAGTCCGGATATAAGTTCCTGCGGAAATCTCTGGAAATAGGCAAACCGTATTCCTCTTGAGCAATAGTAGGAAAGCAGTTCTCCTGCTGCTCTCTTCTGGTCGCTGTCCAGCTGTACGATACCGCTCAGGTGCTGCAGCAGCGCCAGTCCGCACACATCCGGCAGCCTGCTCCCCTTGATGTATTCTCTAAGACAGTCCTCAAAGATCACATCCGACACCGGCAGTTCCTTGACCAGATATTCATAGCAGCGCAGGATGACATACCCCCTGCTCAGCCGTCTGCTTCCCAGTGCCCTGCGGTAGGACACATAGATCGGCTCGCTGCCTACACTGCCCTGCCTTGTAAACACGATCAGGCTCAGAATCTTCTTCTCCGCCGCCATGGTATCCAGTCCATACTCATGTCCCAGACGCCACAGTTCTTTCATTTTCCCGACCGGTCCGTCATAGTACATCAGCAGATAAGACAACAGATGTTCTTCGACTTTGCCGGACTCAAATATGCTGGCGCAGAATGCAAGAAGCACTCTGTCCTCTTCATAATCCCGGTCCAGAACGGTCTGCGACAGGATCCTGACCACCAGGTTCAGATCGATCCCTTCCGTGCCGTACTTCTCGATCACCGGCCACGCTGTCTCATACATACCTTCCTGTGTGAGCAGTGCCAGCAGTTTCTTCCGGTCGATCCTGACATAGGTATCGGTATCGATCCCCCGAAGGAAGGACCCCATGGTCTCCTCCGATGTGTGGGTGTCATAATAATCCAGCAGCCAGGTGCGAAGCTGGGTCCGGTAATCCTCCGAGAACCCTGCCTGCCGCTCTGCGTCAACAAAGAACCGCAGCGCCTGATGCGTGATCGGCTGCTGTGTCTTCGGATTGAGAGCGAAGAACAGGACCAGGTGCGGATCGTCCACAGCCTCCTGTACACAGAGATTGAGCAGTCTTGCGTCATCCAGCAGATGCTGTGCCATGTACAGAGAAGTCGACGCATACCGGTGTCCTTCCTCATCCTCCAGGAAGATCCTGGACTGTTCGGAATAGATCTGGATCTGCGCTTTGTGATCTGTGATCGGGACCGTACGCACTCTGCTGAGTCTCGTGTCCGCCACGACCACTTTCTTCATAAGAGGATTCCGACAGTCAATCTCGAATGTGAACAGCAGGCGTATCAGTTTTCTTGCCAGTGATACCGTGATCATCTGGCGGTTCAGATAACGGGAAGTCAGAACTGCGAGGTCTTCATTGATCCGCATCATCTGGATCTGGTCCGTAATAAACTTCTCCACAGAAGGACGCATGGCGGCAAAGATCTGCGGGATGCTGTCCGCGGAATCCGACATGTTGCGGTAGATCCTTGCCTTCTTCCTCCAGTCCAGCGAATCGTTCATCACGAAGAAGCGGCGGATGACCTGAGGCATCTGCTCTATGCGCACCTCCCCCATGGTCTCCATATAATATTCATACAGCCCGGTGATCCTCAGGTCGCGTGCAACAGCAGCCTGATACAGACTGAAATACTTCTCATCCTTCTTCTCGCCAAGGATTGCCATCTGGGTCCACACAGCCAGGACATCATCCAGACGTGTATTCTCATAACAGCGTGCCAGCATCCGGAACGTCGCCTGGTCAAAACGGTTCCTTCTGCGGATCAGATTCATGCTGTGGAGGACCAGTTTCTCATCCGTGATTCCTTCCTTCACAGCATAGCTGACCACCATTCTGGCACCGTTCGTCCAGTCATGAAGCAGGAACGGATTCTTCAGTACGATCTGTACCGCTTCCATGAGCAGCACGGGGCTGGCAGAAAAATGTTCTATGTGACGGATGATCAGTTCCAGTTTGCCGGAATCTCCTCCCATCTCATCTTCCAGAAGATAGAATGCCAGCCACTGGATCAGCCATGAAGACCGGTTCTCAAGATGAAGGACCCGCAGTCTCCCCCTTACCTGATTGATATAGTCCTGATCCCTTGAGAAAAATGTGGACAGATACAGCCAGGAAGCCTCTGCCTCCGGGTTGCCGAGCACATCCTGCATCCGCTCGATCCGGTGCAGTTCCCTTTCGGAGGAAGAACGTTTGCCTTCCGCCTGCATCACAAATACAGACAGAAGATCTGCCCGGATATCCGTGCCGCCTGAGCGTTTGTAACTTCCGATCACGGACTGCGTGCGCTCCGCCCACTGCTTCAGTTCAAGCCTTCCCATCCGGTAATCCAGATAGAGCTGGACCGCTTTTCTGCACATCAGATTCTGCACCCTGTGTGAGCGCAGATCCATGCCGCTGTTCACCTGCGCGCAGACTTCATACGTCAGGGTCTGGTAGCAGGTGCGTATCGTGATCCTGCCCCAGTTTCTTCCGGCATGCAGGAAATTGGAATCAATAATATAGCGAAGTTCCCACTTGGACCCGATAAAGTCATCCGTGGTCACCTTCTTCTTCTCGACACGCAGGAATCTTGCATCAGAGGAGATCTCCAGTTCCAGATATCCCCAGGTGCTCTTTGTCACCGTCACCTGTTCCAGGACGGTTCCCTCCGGATTCTCTACTTTGCGGGTCTCTGCGGACAGGGACAGCTCGATCGGTTCCTTCTGCCCGGTCCCGATCAGGAATTCTTCCAGCGCATGTTCCCGTACGCTCTCATCGCGCAGCACTTTCCACAGCGTATGGTCCTCATACCTGCCCTCTTCCAGGAATTTCCCGAAGTCCTCTGAGAAAAACAGGTCACATGCAGTCTCCTGATCCGCCCTGGCAAGTTTTGCCAGTCCTTCCACATTCGGGACCCGGGTCGACGGCTCATCTTTTCTGACCGTGACCACATAACTGACTTCCTGCTCTCCCTGCTCACTGCAGAATGTGATCGAACCGCGGGTCTGCTGTCCGCTCTGAAGCCCTGTCAGATCAAGCTGCCAGCGGATCTGCGGTTTGGAGCTGTAGAACTCCTGAGCGCTGCAGGCCATGCGGGGATTGGAGGAATACACATACCCCCTGACCTTCTTTCCCTCCGGATGAGAGACAAAAAGAGTACCCGAAGGGTGTTCTCCCTCCTGCACTTCTCCTCCGGGCATATCTCCTGTCAGCAGCAGCTGAGGAGTATCATATTCAAATGTCTCATTCAGCAGCTCTTCCAGTCGTCTGCGCACGGCTATTACCTCACTTGATAATCTTCTTCAACTCTTCCATAAAAGTTCCGACATCCTTGAATTCCCTGTAGACGGACGCGAAACGGACATAGGCAACCGGGTCCAGATCTTTCAGTTCCTCTATGATCATCTCCCCGATCTCAGAACTCTTGATCTCTCCGGTCCCTCGATTATAGATCTCAGCCTCGACACGGTCTACCATCGCCTGGATATCTGCAATGGGCACCGCGCGCTTATAGCAGGCACGCATCACTCCCTGCTCGATCTTGCTGCGGTCATACTGCTGCCTGGTATTATCCTTCTTGATCACGACCAGCGGTATCGTCTCGATCTTCTCGTAGGTTGTAAAGCGTTTGCCGCATCTGTCACACTGCCTTCTTCTGCGGATCGAATTCGTTTCTTCCACCGGTCTGGAATCCGTGACTCTGGTATCTTCACTCGAACAAAACGGACATCTCATAACTCATACCCCCCTGTCTTAGCAAGTATAACGTACTCACTGGTCTTTGAACAAGTAGCTGGCTGCTTCCACGAGAATCTTTGCACTCTCCTCGACACCGAATCTGCCCGAATCGATCAGCAGATGTCTGCCTGTAAGCTCGTCTCCTGCATTTTTTGCATACTTCTTGCGATATTTCTCCCTGGCACGGTCCTCATTCTGAATCAATGCCATTGCTTCCTTTTCTCCCGTATGCAGCATCTCCATGCTGTTCTTCAGCCGGACGGAATCTTCCGCGTAAATGAACACGTGCAGGGCGCACGGATCATTCAGAAAGATCTCATCCGCACAGCGGCCGATAATGATACAGGGGCCCTCCTGGGCAAGGGCTCGGATCACTTCACACTGCCGGTCGAACTCAACCCTGCCTGGATCCGGAGCCTCCTCCTTGTTATCGCGCCTGAACAGCCCCTTCAGGATACTGATGCCGGACTCCTGCTTTGACGGTGTATCCCCACTGTCCTGGAGGTCGAGATCATCCGACACCTCTTCGAGATCTGTCTGAAGCATGGACACTCTTGCTTCCACCTCGCTGCGGTCATAGACCGGTATGCCGAGCATCTCTCCGACTCTCCTGGCGATCGCATGACCGTTGCTCGCAAATCTTCTGGAGATTGTGATCACATACTTATCCATCTCATTCCCTCCTGAACCGCTTCGCACCACCGGCTGTACAGATCATCATCAGCGCTGCAGCAAGCAGCATCCACCATGCAAAATATCTCTCCTGTGAACTTCCCACAAGCGCCTGTGTGAGCGGTGTGATCACTGCCCATCCGCCAAAGTAGAAAGCGCTCAGCATTCCAAACAGCGAATCCTGCGCGTCCTCATCCAGCCGCTCATCTTCCAGAAGGTCCATATTCGGAAACAGCGGTCCCGCTGCAAAACCAACTGCAAACTGAAACACCTCCAGCAGCAGTACGGATCTGCCTGCATGCATCAGCAATGCGGCAGCTGCTGTCACTGCGACTGACAGGATCCCGGACAACACGCATTTTATCCTCGCCGGCCAGGGCACCATGGCTGACAGGATACGGCCGGCCGCAAGGCCTCCCACCACCAGCATAACAGCCCTGAACGAAGAGATGGCAGTGCCCGCGGAGGATACCAGATATGCCTCCGGCCACAGGACCGCTCCAAGTATCAGGATCGAGCAGAGTGTGCAGGCAAGATAGCAGCACAGAAGTCTCAGGTAATAATGCGAAGCAGACCTTTCATCCACAGCTCCGTCCCTGCGGATCATTTCCTGCCTTCTGTCCGATCTTCTGCGGTTTCTCTCCCTCTGAAGCCTGTGCACAGTCTCCTCGGAATCTCTAAGGCGCCTCCTTCTGAGTGAAAACTGGATCAGGCACAGCAGAACCTGCGTCACCGCGAGGATCTGACAGGAAGTGCGCCAGTTTCCGCCTCTGCGAAATACCTGGTCAAGGATCCACACCCCGGCCATGATCCCGCAGGCTCCTCCTGCAAATACGATCTCAGCAAACCGGTTTCCCGCGCGGCGCAGCATCCGGCACAGAAGCGATACTCCCAGGCCCATTCCAATTCCCAGACAGAAAGCCCACAGGCACAGATTCCAGAATACTCTTGACAGTGAGAACCCCAGAAGCGCCAGCGCTTCCAGTGCGGTTGAACCGATCACGATGTCCCGGATCATCACATACGCACGGATCCTGTCAGACAGGACCACAGCCAGAATGATCCCGAATGCGATGAGTACCCGTATGATTGCAATATAGGGAACTCCCACGGTCATATTGCTGCTGATCTGTTCCCAGATCATGCTGAACACTCCCGCAGGAAGCATGCAGTTGAACAGTGAGAGCACTGTAAATATCAGATAAACGGCTGTCATGAATCTCCTCCGTTCATTTCATTTCGCTGCTCCTCATCTGAAGGCGCTGCCGGATCCATACCGCTTTCCAGGCGGATCTGGGCAGCCATGTCCTGAAGTTTCTTCAGTCTGTGGTTGATGCCGCTCTTGCCAACATGAGGCTGTGATGCCTCTGACAGTTCCTTGAGACTTGCGTCCGGAAGGCTCAGGCGAAGCTGCGCTGCCTGTCTGAGTGAAGAGGGAAGCGCTTTCAGACCGATGGTTTTCTCCAGCAGCTTTATATCTTCTCTCTGCCTCTGAGAAGCGACCCCTGTCCTTCCCAGATTGGCTGCGTCAAAATTAACCTGCCGGTTGATATTGCCGGCGATATCCTTCAGGATTCTCTCATTTTCCAGTTTCATGAGACTTCCTGTGGCACCCATCGCGCCGAGCAGATCCGAGATCTGCTCACTGTCTTTGAGGTAGACCACAAACCGCTCCTTGCGCCTGGACACCTTCGCCCCGAATCCCAGGGAATCCATCAGCGACACGATCATCCCGGCATCCTCTTCCCTCTGGAATACGATCTCCAGGTGATAGCTCTTGGCAGGGTCGCTCATGGAGCCTGTCATCAGGAATACACCGCGCAGATAGGCACGCCTGCAGCAGGTCTTCTGCAGAAGGAGCCTGGAAGGCAGGATCGCACGGATATCCGTATCCTGCAGAGAAGCAGGGTCGCCTGCCCTGTCATATTTCATTGCCTCCAGGAGGCTCTTCACCTGGTCTTTTCCGGACACAGTGACTGTGACTTCGAAGCTTTTTCCCTTCGGTCTTCTCAGTGTGCTGACCGGTGCTGAGACCACTTTTTTCAGTACGTTTTCGAATGCCTGCGCTGTGCCTGCCTGGTCTGTCCGTATGCCGATGGAATCCTCTGTCAGCACAGGAGCCATGTGGAACAGCGCAGTCAGAAACGCGATCCTGCAATGTCTGGCACTGTCCATCTGTCCGGACAGTTCTTCCTTAACTTCAGATGAAAATGACATCGACTTCTCCTAAACTTAAGCGTTCGCGATATCGCGGTGCAGGACGCAGACCGGCCAGGGGCTCTGATCGTAATAATCAGCCAGCCTGTTCGCCAGTGTCACCGAGCGGTGTTTGCCGCCGGTGCATCCCACGCAGATCATCAGCTGACGTTTTCCTTCCGCCCTGTACTTCGGAATCAGATAATCCAGCAGCTCCTCAATCTTCTCAAGGAATTCATCCGCCTCTCCGGTCTGGCAGACATAAGCCTGTACCTGCGGATCATTTCCGGTCTTATGCTTCAATTCATCCACGTAGAACGGATTCGGCAGGAACCGCACGTCAAACACCAGATCAGCATCCGCAGGGATCCCATACTTGTAACCGAAGGACATGATGGACAGGAACAGCGATCCATCCTGCGCGTCCGTGGCAAACAGCCGGGATATCTCTTCCTGCAGCTGCCGGGTCAGCAGATTGCTGGTATCCACCACATAATCGGCACACTCCCTGAGTTTCTTCAGGTATTCCCGCTCCCGTGTGATCCCTTCTTCGATCCTTCCGTTCTGCGCAAGAGGATGCAGGCGGCGGGATGCCTTGTAGCGACGTACCAGTGTCTCCTCCTCACATTCCATGAACAGGATCTCATGCGGATATTCATTCATGATGGTGAGGAAATCATCTACGCTGCCTTTTCCCTTGTACAGACTGCGCACATCCAGTCCGAGAGCAACCTTACTGTATTCCTGAGCGGGGTTGGCCGCCAGTTCCGCAAACTTCCCAACCAGCCCAAGGGGCAGATTGTCCACGCAGAAATACCCCAGGTCTTCCAGCATCTTAAGGGCCTGTGTTTTTCCAGATCCGGACATCCCGGTAACAATCACAAATCTCATCAGCGATCACTTCCTCTTCTCCGTAACCAGTCCCGGAACATTGCAGGTCTCACTTAGTCGGAAAACCGATCATTCTTACTTCCGGCTCCAGATGTACCCCACTGTCCTCGTATACGATACGCTGCACATTTTCAATCAACTGCAAGACATCCGCAGCAGTTGCATTCCCTTTATTCACCACAAATCCGCAGTGCTTATCGGATACCTGGGCATCGCCCACACGGTAGCCGCGAAGTCCTGCCTCATCGATCAGTGCTCCTGCGAAATGGCCTTCCGGTCTCTTGAAAGTAGATCCGGCGCTGGGCACATCCAACGGCTGCTTATCCAATCTCTTCTGACGAAGCTCCTGCATCGTTTCCAGGATGGTATCCCGGTCGCCCTCCTGCAGCTTCAGAACTGCGCTGAGAACGATCATGTTCTCTTTCTGCACAATGCTTGTCCGGTATCCGAACTGCATCTCTTCACCTGTCAGTGTGAGCACTTTTCCATCTTCCGTCAGCACCTTCACCTCAGAAGTTATATCCTTCATCTCACTGCCATAGGCACCGGCATTCATGGTCAGCGCGCCGCCCAGTGTTCCGGGGATCCCGGACAGAGGTTCCATACCGGTAAGGGATGCGTCCATTGCCCTGTGAGCTGCTGTCGACAGCAGGGCGCCTGCCTGTGCATGAATCTGTGTACCGATCACTGTGACATCTGACAGATTGCGTCCGATCTGGATGATCACGCCGCGGTATCCGCTGTCCGACACAAGAAGATTGCTGCCGTTTCCGGTCACATAGAACGGAACCTTCATCGCTCTGCAGATTCGGATCACTTCCAGCAGATGCTCCTCACTGTCCGGTATCACATACAGATCCGCAGGGCCGCCGATCCTGAATGTCGTATGCCGGCTCATCGGTTCATTTTCACAGACATGATCTTCTCCGGCGATATCCATGATTGCATTGATCACATCTGCATCCACCATACTAGTATTCCCCAATTCCATCTCCTTCTTCCTGCGCTTTCTTTCCATCATGCAGGAGATCAACATCCACACACCACAGAGCAGACTGACAGCAGCTCCCATTCCCATTCCGTCAGGCATATACGTCAGGACGATCTCATGGCTGCCCTCTGTGAGGGGAATGCCCATCAGTGCCTGCCCGATGCAGTCTGCCTGCACCTGTTTTCCGTCCACAAGGCACTTCCAGTTCCTGTCATATGGGATCGTGATCAGCAGTTCGCCACTGCGATCCGCCTGTATGGTTCCCGACAGCCTTCTGCCCTTCGCCGAGATATTCTCCAGCGGCGTGCGGGCCAGTTCGTCTCTCACTTCTTTCTCCAGCGCATCCGGACAGGTGTAGATGACTGCCTTCGCAGCAGAGCCATTATTGACTGTCGCCGTGACAGAGGCATCATTGCTTCCGTCACATGCCTGGATACAGTACAGATGATCGGTGTAGGTCGAATAAGTCTTCGAGTACTCTGGCGTCGTCACACGGAATTCTTTGACCCGGTTCGGAAGAGAGACATAGACCTGCTTCCCTTCCGGTATATAGATCTCAACCTTCTCCCCGTCCACCAGGTCCACATAGCGGTCCAGCGTATAGATCGCGTCATGGCCGGTCGCCAGTGAGACAAATGCCTCCTGTACCTCGATCGGTGTCCCGGCGGTTGTATCCCAGCCCAGGATCGAATCATTTACCAGGAATCCCAGCGGCAGGGCATCTTCGTTCTTATAGACGGTCAGATTGCTGTCAGACAGAATCTGGGGGAATCCGTACAATGTGCTTCCGTCACCGTTCGCGCTCAGGACATAGCGGATTCCAAACACATCGTTCATCAGTTTCGTGACGCCATTGTATCCGTTTTTGTTTGTCCTGGCCTCCATGCCGATCGCGTCGCAGAACCGTGTCACTGACTGCTGCATGGTGGAGTTGAACATGACTACGGAGTTTCCTCCGCAGAACAGTGTCACATTGCGCATGCGCTGCGCATCCACCTCCGAACGGTACCAGCCGGTGTCGCCGATCTGCGCCATCAGTTCCTTGTACGACTTCTGGTCAGCCAGATAGATGGAGCGGGTCACCGAATCATTGCAGATGATCCCATATACACTTCCTGCTCCCGCCTCAACGCAGCAGACCGCTGTCAATACAACGGCTGCAGTCCGCCTGCTGATCTTCGTCAGCCGGATCACCAGAAGCAGCACAAGATAGCCGCACAGCAGGCCGATCGTGATCAGGTATACATACGCGGGGTACGGATTGTCCTCATAATCCAGACCGGATCCGCTGATGAACAGCACCAGCGCAATGATCACCGGGATCACGCCTGCACACAGCACTTTCCACACAGAGGTCTTCTTCAGATTCCTGAAGGAATCGAAAGACATGGTCAGCACAACAGCGATGTAGATAAACGCAAACCGGTTCGGAAGACCGTTCTGCTGGTGGAATCCATGCCAGATGTAATTCAGCGGACGCAGCGAGAAGCTCAGCAGAAGGAAGGCTGCCAGTGCGATTCTCGAAGCTCTCTCCCGGATCGGGATACTCCTGTCCAGAACAAACAGCAGGACCAGGATCAGTACCGACACTCCGCAGTAGGCATTCAGCCCGACCTGCGTGTTCGCGATATTGATCGGTTTGATGCCTGCAAAATGAGTCATCATCATGTCCAGGAAGCTGTCATAGAACTCCAGTTTCCTGGGGAACTGATTGCTCTGCATGGATTCCGATAT
>OMSN01000037.1 GCA_900313765.1 uncultured Eubacteriales bacterium | reverse complement strand
CCGAAACAGCTGAAAACAGGAGGGACACCTTCCGTGTCCCCGCGATCCGGGCGGCTGTTTTCAGAAACTGCCGGATCCCATCCTCGTTGTGTGCACCGTCCAGGATCACATCCTTCCGGATCTCTTCCATGCGGCCGCGCCACTGTGTCTGAGCGATGCCTTCCAGTATATCGGAAAGTTCCAGGGGGTGTTTCCGCATCAGAGCACTGTCCGTTTTCCGGATCACGTCTGCGGCGATCATTGCCACCGAAGCATTTGCTGCCTGGTAATCAGCGGCAAACGGGACTGTAACAGACACGTCCCTGTAACCTTGTCCTGTCAGTGTGAAAGTCACAGACCTTCCCGAGCGCTGCGTGATCACGCTCATCGCGCTCTCCCACGGGATGGCACTGCTTCCCTTCGCCGCAGCGACGCGGCGGATCACCTGTGCGGCCTCCGGATTCGATGCGTCATAGACAACCGGGATGCCCTCTTTGATAATGCCGGCCTTCTCAGCGGCGATCTGCGGGATCGTGTCACCCAGATACTCCATATGATCCAGGCTGATCGATGTGATGACCGTCAGAATTGGCTTTTCAATCGTATTCGTCGCATCCAGACGCCCGCCCAGACCTGTCTCGCACAGAAGGATATCGATCTTCTGTTCCCGGAAATACCACATCCCCATCGCGAACAGAAACTCAAAGTAGGTGGGATGGGCATATCCGTCCCGGACCATCTCTTCCACAGCCTGGTGCACATGCACAAACGCCTCCAGGAAATCTGTATCCGCTATCGGGATCCTGTCTGTCTGGAACCGCTCGTTGATGCGCACAAGATGCGGGGAAGTAAACAATCCTGTCCTGCATCCGGCCTTCCTGAAAATGGATTCCAGGAACGCACACACGCTCCCCTTCCCATTGGTTCCCGCAACATGAACTACACGAAAGCTGCGCTCAGGATGTGAGAGCCGCCGGAGCAGCGACACGGTGTTCCCGGGTTCATTTTTCTTCGTGAACTTCGGTATCTGTGCGATATAGTCCACTGCCTGTTCGTAGGTAAACATTCTTATGTAAGAAAATCCTTCAGCCTCTTGGAGCGGCTGGGATGTCTGAGCTTACGCAGCGCTTTCGCCTCGATCTGACGGATACGCTCTCTGGTGACGTTGAACTCTTTGCCAACCTCTTCCAGTGTTCTGGCTCTTCCGTCCTCCAGTCCGAACCTCAGCTTAACAACCTGTCTCTCCCTCTCTGTCAGAGATTCGAGGGCATTGGACAGTTCTTCCTTCAGCATGGAGAAGGTCGCGCTGTCTGCAGGTGAGAGTGCGGTATCATCCTCGATGAAATCGCCAAGATGGGAATCATCTTCCTCACCGATCGGAGTATCGAGGGAAACCGGATCTCTCGAGATCTTCAGGACTTCGCGGACTCTGGAGGCAGGAACCCCGAGTTTATCGGCAACCTCTTCCGGGGTAGGTTCACGGCCCAGTTCCTGCAGCAGCTGCCTGGTCATGCGCAGCGTCTTGTTGATCGTCTCGACCATATGGACCGGGACGCGGATCGTTCTTCCGGTATCCGCGATGCCGCGGGTTATAGCCTGGCGGATCCACCATGTGGCGTACGTCGAGAACTTATAGCCCTTGGTATAGTCGAACTTGTCGACAGCCTTCATCAGCCCCATATTGCCTTCCTGGATCAGGTCCAGGAACGGCATGCCGCGGCCGACATATTTCTTCGCAATGGATACGACAAGACGAAGGTTCGCCTCTGTCAGCGCCTTCTTTGCTTCCGGATCTCCTTCCTCCACACGTCTTGCCAGATCCACCTCCTGTTCAGAAGTGAGCAGCGGAACATTACCGATCTCCTTCAGATACATGCGGACGGGGTCCTCCGTGGACACACCTTCCAGCACTTCAGAGGTCTCCTCGATGCGGACTTCCTCCACATCATCCAGGTTTTCAATCTCATCATCTTCTGTCTCCAGAAGATCATCGTCGTCGGCATCGATCAGGATATCATCTGTCTCTTCCGGATCCGGTTCTCCATCCAGGCTGTCCTCGGGTCCTTTCCCCTGAATGACGATGATATTCTGATTCCGGATGTGCTCATAGATCTCTTCCATCTGTTCGACCGGAAGGTCCATACCTTCGAAGGCCCCCATGATCTCATCCATCCGGATCGTATCATTGTTTTTCCTTGCCTTATCAACGATATCCTGCAGTGTCTGCACAAACTGCGCCTGTGCGTTATCACTCATAAAATGTTACCGCTCCCTCCCGGGCCATGCTGCCCAGATCTGTCTATTACTGTTGATGGCTGTCCTGTGTACGATCCCCGAGCAGCGGTGTCTGCGCGCCGCGCATGGTAATCACGGGACCACCCGTATGTTCAATATATGCCCTGGTGATGAGAACCTGGCCGATGTTGTCGTCCTTCGGTATCTCATACATGATATCCAGCATGAACTCTTCGATAATCGATCTCAGTGCCCTCGCGCCGGTATCTCTCTCCAGTGCCTGCTCTGCGATTGCTTCCAGAGCACCGTCATCGAAGTCCAGCTTCACCTCGTCCAGTTCCAGAAGCTTCTGATACTGCTTGAGGATCGCATTCCTGGGTTCTTTCAGGATGCGTACCAGCATCTGTTTGTCAAGCTTGCGAAGCGCAAAGATCATCGGAAGTCTTCCCACAAACTCCGGTATCATCCCGAATTTACGCAGATCCTCCGTCTTGACTCTCGTAAGGATGTCAGGATCGTCATCATACTGGTCCTTCAGCGTGGAGCCGAATCCCATCAGTGAGGATCTTGTCAGCCTCTCTTTGATGATGTCTTCCAGTCCCGGAAATGCACCGCCGCAGATGAACAGTATGTTCTTTGTATCCAGGGTGGTCATCGGTACCATCGCGTTCTTGCTGGTCGCGCCGACCGGAACTTCAATCTGTGCGCCTTCGAGAAGTTTCAGCAGTCCCTGCTGCACGGACTCTCCACTGACATCTCTCTGGTTGGTATTCTGTTTCTTGGCCAGTTTATCGATCTCATCGATAAATACAATGCCGGTCTGAGCCCGGTCCACGTCGTTGTCCGCTGCTGAGAGCAGCTTACTGAGAACGCTCTCCACGTCATCACCGATATATCCTGCCTCTGTCAGGGCGGTCGCGTCCGCAATGGCGAGCGGTACATCCAGAAGTCTGGACAGGGTCCTGACCAGATAGGTCTTACCGCTTCCCGTGGGGCCGATCATCAGCATGTTTGACTTCTCGATCTCGATCTCATCCAGAGAATTCGTATTGGTCCTGACGCGCTTATAGTGGTTGTATACAGCCACGGAGATTACTTTCTTCGCGTATTCCTGACCGATCACATAATCATCCAGAGCCGCCTTGATCTTATGGGGAGCAGGCAGCGAGGCGATATCGAACATGGCCTTCGGCTTCTTCTCTTCTTTTTTCCTGTCTGTCCTGCTGTCCTGTTTCTCCCCCGGACCGCCCGCAGCGGACTGGTCCATGCGGAACATGCCCATATCCGGAAAGTTCTGCATATTCGAGAAATTCTGCAGGTTCAGCATATTTCGCACCTGCGGATTGTCCATCGCGTCGAAGGACTTCTGCATACAGTCCTGACACAATGTGATCCCGCCCGGAAGCTGAATCAGTTTTCCTGCCTGTTCCTCCGTGCGCCGGCACATGAAACAGGACCGGATCTCTTTCTTATCTTCTGACATTCGTATTCCTTTACTGAAGCGTTACAGTGACATTCGAAGTTCTGTCGCTGTCATAGTCCCCGTTGCCGTCCGGACGCAGATAGGTAACCTTCACCTTATCTCCCGGCCTGGTGGAAGCAAGGGCATCCTTCAGTTCCATGACCGATGTGATATCGGTATCATTGATCCGGATGATCACATCATCCGCCCGAAGTCCTGCCTTCTGTGCGCCGGAGCCATCCATGACCTCCATGATGTACGCGCCTTTCGGAATGCGGTAGATAATACTGTATTCATCCGACACTTCACCGACACTCACGCCCAGTGTTCCGCCGGAGGACGGTTTTGAGATGCTCTCTTCGCTCTTCTCTTCCTCAGGCTGCGTCTCCTTCTCCTCTGTCTCAGGGGCCGCTTCGCTCTCTTTGGTTTCTTCCGTCTCCGGATCAGCTACCTGCAGCATGACCTGGTTTTCAGGCTTGCTTTCTGTCTCTTTCTGCGGCGCTTCCTCCGTCTGCTCTTCCTGAACTTCCGCAGAAGATCCGGAAGCAGTGCCGATCATCTCTGTGATCGCGTCTTTGGCGGAATTGATGGGGAATGCATATCCCATGCCTTCTCCGGAATCTCTGGAGATCTTTCCTGCATTGATACCGATCACTTCTCCCTGCGCGTTGAGCAGAGCGCCGCCGTAATTGCCGTAATTGATCGACGCATCTGTCTGAATGAAGGAGTGTATGCCAAGCCCCGTCGACATCTGACGGTTCAGTGCGCTGATGATCCCTTCCGTAACAGACAGGCCGTATCCCATGGCGTTGCCGATGGCGATCGCACGCTCACCGACACGGATCGAGTCCGAATCCCCGATCACAGAAGGTTTGACCTGGCCGCGAATGACTTCATTTACATCCTTCTTAAGTACTCTGAGCATGGCAAGCTCGGTATCGCGGTCCAGACCGACCAGTTCAGCCTCTGCCAGGGTGTCTTCATCAGACAGTTCCTTTGTAGCCTCTTTGGATACGGAGAATCCGACGGTCATCTCCTCCGCCCCGCTGACGATCCAGGCGTCCGTTACGATATAGTACGCATCGTCGTCCTCACTGACGATGATGCCGGACCCTGCGTCCGTCTGCTGAATCTCCTGTACTCCGTAGAAGAAGTCCCGGACGGTCTTGATGTTGGTGCAGGTGACGGAAACGATGCCCGGCATCACTTCCTCCACCATATCGGACACATCCAGCGACGCGCTGAGGATCACGCCTTCTGTCTTGAACTCAGGCTCTTCTTTCTTCTTGTCATCCGTACCCTGCGGCGTAACATGAAGAACAGTGGATCCCTCTTTCTCTGTTTCTGTCTCCGTTTCGGTTTCTGCTTCCGTCTCGACTTCCGTCTCAACGGATCCCGGTGCAGCCGTCAGCTCGGACTCGGTCTGTGCCGCTTCCGCTTCTGTCTGCGCAGCCGGGGCGGCCGGCAACACGGTATCATTCTGAACAGATTCTGTCTCGACCTGCTCCTCTTCCCCCTCTGTTGATGCGATCGCAAGAGAGGCGGAATTGTCTGTGACATTGACAGCAGAGGGAAGTTTTCCAGGCATGACTGCATATACGAAGGCGCCCACTACAGCCGCTGTGACAACGACTGTCAGAATGATGCCCGGGTATTTCTTCTTGGGTTTGTCCAGAGGCTCGCCCGTCTGTGTATCGAATCTGGGCTCGTCAACATCAAAATCATGGGGACGGTCCTGGGGAGCAGCGCTGCCGTCGCCGGGAATCTCTGCATCCTGCGCCTGCTGCTCCGGGGTGTCTGTCACATCAGACTGCTGGCCGGACGCATCTTTCGCATCCTGCCCATCCTCATTCACCGGGACGGTAGTGTCTTCCTGATCCGGAGTGAATTCCGGGTCCGGAGCATACCCCTCATCCTGGATCGTTTCCGGGGCTGAAGTATATTCCTCATCCGGGACAGTTTCCGGGTCCGGAGTATATCCCTCATCCGGGACATATGTATCCTGCACTTCCATTCCTTCGTCACCGGGCTGTCCGCCATTCAGATTATCTTCTCCCGTATATCTCTTATCTTCATCCATAGTTTCCTCTCCTCACTCTGTGGACTTCCGATTTTGCGCATATTCTGGTTTCACTCTAGCACAACCCTGTGTCAAATGTGTGGAGACAGACTGCCATATGACATTTTCCTTCAGTTCTTCTGTCTGTCCCAGTACATTTTGTTGTCTGTGAGTCTCCTGATCATATCCGGGGGCAGTTTCCTGTACCGCTTCCCCAGCGAATAGCCGATGTATTTGCAGCCGCTGTCCAGAACCAGTTTCGGAAGCTGTGCGGCCTTTTTATTCCGGATCAGATAGCCGGCTGTCTGCTTAACCAGCCGGATGCCTTCCCCTGTGGAAGACGCCATGTCGAACACTTCAGGATGATCTGCCTGTGAAACCCCCAGATCGAAGTTCCTCCTGAGCTGTTTTGCGGCAGAGTAGCTGTGAGAATGCCACACCTGCGCATCCGCCGCATATGCGATCCGGTACCCTGCACGGATCATTTTCCCTGCCAGGATCATATCCTCATTGAAGATCGTCGGACGCTCGAAACCACCCAGCTCAAAGTACGTCTCTCTGCGCCACATGGCACAGACGTCGGAGCAGAAAAAAGTCTTGATGCCCAGCGTCTCCAGGTCTTCGGCGGACTTTACCGCAGAGACCGGCGGATAATTGAAGGTTCGTGTAAACTGCTCCGCCGCACTGCTGCCTTTTCCCGCAAGCTGTCTTGCATATGCCGCCCCGACAAGAGGATCGTCAAAACAGCGCACCAGGTGCCGGATCAGATGGGTATCTTTCGGCAGTGCATCCTGTGTCATGCACAGGACAAGCGAAGTATCCGCAAATGTCATTCCCAGATGCCTTGTTCCACCATGATCGAAGTCCTTCCTGTCCACATGAAACACCGACAGGACCGGAAAACGGTCACGGAAAGCATCCACACTCTCCATAACCTGGCTGTCCTCATCTCCGTCCACGGTATTGAGCAGCAGGACTCTGGCTGGAAGGATCGTCTGTTTCGACAGCCGGTCAAGCAGTTCATTCAGTTTTCTGTCCGGCCTCCAGGTCGGTATCAGAACTGTAACTTCCTCCATAATCAGTACCTCAGTAGATTCCTGTCGCAGCACTGATCTGCGCGGAGATCTGCTGCACCGTTTCAGACGGCGTATAGCCTGTCTGTGCATACAGGAATGTATGCAGCTGGGACACATTCTGTGCCAGATTGACCGGCACCACACAGTCCCCTGCCGATATGTTGGCTGCCTGCAGATCAAACGGGAACCCGCAGGTCTCGGAAAGCGCGTAATCAGAGATCCCCGATGCCAGGGCCAGCAGCTGCGCGGATGAAAAACTGGTCGATATATACGGGATCATGGTATCCACGATCTGAGCCAGTTTTACCGGTCCCTGCTGTTTCGCATTCTGGAAGATCTGCGTCAGCACCGTCCTCTGCCTCTCTGTCCGCCTGTAGTCGGACCCGGCTGTATAGCGGATCCGGCAGTACGCAAGCGCCTGTATGCCGTTCAGATGCTGATATCCTGCAGATGTGACCGGCGTGATCTGGGCGCCTGTCACCTGTGCATTTTCTTCCTGATATCCATTGATATAGGGGAGTTCCTCCTCGGTCACTTCCACATCAACTCCGCCGATCAGGTCCACCGCCTTGACAACGGCATTGAAGTCTACCGTGATATAGTCGTGCAGGTTGAGGTCAAGGTTCTTGTTGAGCATATTGACCGACCGCTCCGGACCTCCGAAGAAATAACATTCCGTCGCTTTGCGGTACTCTCCGTTGGTATTGTCCAGATAGGTATCCCGGTAGACGGATACCATCCGGATCTCTTTTGTCGTCTTATTCATCGAACACAGGATGATCGTATCGGAATGCGCATCCCTGGTCAGACTTCCTTCTCTGGAATCCACCCCGTAGATCACAAAGTCCTGATATCCTTCAGGAGACAGGACACCTGCATTGGTAAGGATATCCTTCAGATTCAGGTGATCCATGCGGGAGAATCGCCACACGACTACCAGCGCTGCCGTTGCGATCAGCAGAAGGATGAGTTTGATGATGAACCCGGTCTTTCCGGAAGAAGCCTCCGTATCTGTCCTGCGGCGGGTTCTTCCTGCCGCCCGAGAGCGCTTCGGTGCCGGTGTGTCCTCATAACGCGTGTCCTCATACCGGTCATCGTAGTCCGGATCATCCCACGCATCGTAGGCTGCTTTTGAGGGATTCTCTTCCCGGTAATCGTCATCCCTGTAATTCTCTTGTCTGTAGTTCTGTTCTCTGTATCTGTCCTCCCGGCGCTCATCCGCCCTGTAGGCACTGCGCACTCTGGAGGAGGAGTACACCCGGGTATCCCCCAGGTCCCTGGACGGACGGTAGGAATCATAATATCCGTCAGGTCTTCCGTAGGAGGCCTGTCTGGAATAACTGTCCCTTACGCCATAGCCTTCGTCTCTGGGATCTCCCTGGCTGTCCCGGCTGTCTGTCGTATCTCTCTCATCCAGCCACGGCTCTTCCATTCTGGAATACCGGCTGGAAGGATTCTTCTTTCTGCTTGACGCCATTTCCTATTTACTCCGGTCAATACGCGTTTCGATTGATAAATCCCTTGAACACGGTCAGGATCAGGATCTTGATGTCAAACGCCACCGACCAGTGCTCGATATAATAGATGTCGTATTCGATCCTCTTGCGGATCGAAGTATTGCCGCGGTAGCCGTTGACCTGCGCCCAGCCGGTCATGCCGGGACGCACCTGATGCTTCACCATATAACGCGGGATCTCTTCCCTGAACTTCTCCACATACTGCGGACGTTCGGGGCGGGGCCCGATCAGGCTCATATCTCCCCTCAGCACATTGAACAGCTGCGGGAGTTCATCGATGGATGTCTTGCGGATCACCTTGCCCACTTTCGTCACGCGGGGGTCATTTTTCGTCGTCCATCCCTTCTTCTCTTCGCTCTCTTCCTGCACGGTCATGGAACGGAACTTGAACATCCTGAATTCCTGATTGTGCAGGCCGACCCTGCTCTGTGTAAAGATCAGCGGTCCGGGGCTGCTTCTCTTGATCGCGATGGCCGTGATCAGCATCACCGGCGAGAACAGCACGATCGCCATCAGGGATCCGACCACATCCATCGTGCGCTTCACCAGCGCGTTGAAGGTGTCGGACAGGGGGACATAGCGGATGTTGACTACCGGAAGTCCCAGCAGATCCTCCGTGTAAGGCCTGGAGGGGATGATGTCCGTATAATCCGGAACAAACTGCGTATGCACGCCGCTCTTCTCGCAGGCTGCGACGATTCTCTTCAGTTTCGAATACTCATTCAGTCCCAGAGTGATCGCGATCTCATCGAGCTGATTCTCCTCCAGGATCTGGTCGATGTCATCCGTGGTCCCGATCACGGGCACGTTATGGTAATAACGTCCTACCGCCGAATTGTCATCCAGGATGCCATTGATCTTATAGCCCCACTGGGGATTCGCGAATATGCGGTCGATATAGCCTTCCGCCGCGCTGGAATATCCCACGAGGATCATATGCTTCAGGTTCATTCCCCTGGATCTGATATCGCGAAGAACGGTCCTGACAAAATTGCGCTCACACAGAGTCAGCGCAAAGTTGATCCCTGTGAAGATGAAGATCAGTCGCCTGGAGAAGTTGTTCTCCTTGATGATGAACAGTACGAAAATGAACCCCAGAAGGCCTACCATGTTGGCAAGAAACAGGTTCCCTGCCTCCAGCATCCTTCCTGACACTCTCTTCGGCTTGTACAGATGGAAAGCATCGTACAGAAGAAGATATCCGGGGATCACAAACAGCAGTGCCATCATATATTGCTGCATGGGAAGTTTTCCTGCCTTGGGATCAGCAAGGAAGGTGAACTGTATCCACCATGCTGCCACATACGACACCGCTATGATCAGTGCATCGATTATGACCTGTATCCGGTTCAGATGTTTCTGGTTATCCTTAATCACGCTGTATTCTCTCTCCTCAGCCCTCAGCCCGGGCGCCTTCATACAGACGCCTGAAGCAGTTCTTCCACAACTGCAGCTGGATCTTCAGATACTCCCGCGTATGCCCTTCAGGCGCGCCTTTTGTCTCAGGAAGAGCCTTCAGCCCTTCAAAAAGTCCCTTCCGGAACTCTCCCGCGAGGCCCTTCGGGATGAAATAAACGTATTTGATCAGCCATCCCGCGGTCAGGAGCGGCGCATTCAGCACCACCTGCCACAGGGGCATATTCTTGCGTACCAGCCAGACGCTGTTCCTGGCCGACAGGCGCACTTTGAAGGCATTGTGACGGCTCCCGCTGGTCCCGGATCCTGCGTGGTACACCACCGCAGAAGGGATATAGCGGTTCACATAGCCATGGATCTGCGCCCGGTATCCGATATCAATGTCTTCCAGATAGGCGAAGTGCTTCTCATCGAACAGGCCGATCTTCTCCAGGACATCCCTGCGGTAGATCGCGGCGGCGCCGCAGCATGCGAACACCGTCTCTTCCCTGTCGTACAGAGTGCTGCTGCAGCCCTTTCCTCTGGCAAACGCCCATCCCAGCGCACTGTAATAGTCTCCTGCGTCATCCAGTTTCGTCGGGTCGTACATCTGGATCAGTTTCGCGCAGCAGGAGAAGGTATCTTCCCTGCGGGCAATGGCATGGTGCAGCTGTGCTACCATGTCGGGGCCGCAGACTACGTCATTGTTCAGAAGCAGTACATACGGAGCACGGGAAAGCCGGATGCCTGCATTGACTGCCGCGCAGAATCCTGTATTCCTGTGATAGGCGCGGATCTTCACTTCCGGATAATTCTCCCTGACATAGGAGACACTCTCATCTGATGATCCGTTGTCGATCATGACGGTCTCAAAGTCCTGATCGGTCTGCTCCCTCAGACTGTCCAGACAGCCCTGAAGAAACTTCATTCCATTGTAATTCGGTATCACTATGGTAATGCTCTTCATAGGGTCACCACTCACCGAAGGGTATAGTCCCAGCGCGCCAGTGAGAAGTTCGGATTGTA
>OMSN01000182.1 GCA_900313765.1 uncultured Eubacteriales bacterium | reverse complement strand
CCGCTGCCCAGGGGAGAGGCATGGAATGTGAATTTCCCGAACTGCCCGGTCTCTGAATACAGAGGGATCCTCTATGACAGGAAGCCGGCACAGACTCCCTTTTTTGACGATGTCTACTACAGACAGAGACGCGCGGACGGGGGAGATGACATCATGCTGCGGGCGGAGGAACTGCAGGATGCAGAAGAGGGATCGGACATCCGGGCGCTGATTGACAATTCGATCTCGGTGGGGATCATCCGGAACCGTGCGATGTGCTGAGTGCAGAGTGAAGAGTTCATTTCTCACAAAACTTTCACAGAGCTGATATTCCATCTTATATATATTCATGATAGAATGTATGCACAAGTTTTTTCTGAACTTGGGATAATATTACAGATTATGAATGGAGGTATTTGAGATGGCATTCTTTGATGATTTGGGTGATTCCCTCGGCAGATTAGGCAAGACTGTTGCAGGACGCGCGAAGAACGCAGCGGAGACAGGTAATCTGAAGATTCAGATCGCGAACGCGCAGAAAGAAGTCACAAAAGCATATACAGAACTCGGAAAGAAGTTCGCGGAGCTCAATCCGGACACCGCTGATGAGGCGCTGAAGCCGCTTCTTGATGTTGTCAATGCAGCCGTTGCGAAGGTGGCAGAGCTCGAGAAGGGAATCGAAGAGTCCCGCAAGGTCATGGAAGAGGCAGAGGCGAAACTCGCCGAGGAAGCAGCTGCAGCAAAGGCAGCCGCAGAGCAGGAAGCAGCAGAGAGGGCGGCAAAAGCTGAGAATGCCGCAAAAAGTCTCTACGAGCAGGCCCAGGAGAAGGCCAAAGAGAACCTCGATGCAGCCCAGGAAGCAGTCGATGAAGTCGTCGACGGCGTGGCAGAGAACGTCGAAGAAGCAGCGGATGCAGCGCAGGAAGCAGCAGATGCGGCGGAAGAGGCAGTTGAAGATGCAGCGCAGGAGGCAGCAGAGGCAGTAGAAGAAGTCGTCGCAGAGGCTGCAGAAGAAGCGGCACCTGAAGAGGGCGAAGAGCACGCCGAAGCCTGACAGGAAGAAGGCGGAAGCCTTGTTTAAAGCGTAAGATTCACGGAGACAGTCCCCATAAGGGCTGTCTCCTTTATTTACGCAATATGATTAGCACTCACTTAAGACGAGTGCTATTGACATTTTGCGAAAAAGGACGTATCATCTGTTCTGAAGGTTGGCTGCCGGAAGAGGCGGCCCGAATACTATTCAGATACAAAGGAGTGATTTACATATGACTTCAAAGCAGGGAACATTATCGATCAACAGCGAGAATATGCTGCCGATCATCAAGAAGTGGCTGTATTCCGATCATGATATCTTTGCAAGAGAGGTGGTCTCGAACGCATGTGACGCGATCTCCAAGCTGCATAAACTGGAGATCATGGGTGAATATCAGTATCCGGATGACCATAAGGACTCGATCCATGTTGTCGTGGATCCGGATGCAAAGACGATCTCCTTCAGCGATACCGGTCTGGGCATGACAGCGGATGAGGTGGAGGAATACATCACGCAGATCGCATTTTCCGGAGCGACCGACTTCTTTGAGAAGTATAAGGATAAGGCAAATAAAGACGACATCATCGGACATTTCGGCCTGGGCTTCTATTCTGTGTTCATGGTCTCGGATAATGTAGAGATTGATACACTCAGCTACAAAGAGGGTGCGGCGCCGGTACACTGGGAGTGTGACGGTTCTTCGACCTATACAATGGAAGACGGCAGCAGGACTGACATCGGTACGACGATCACCCTGCATCTCAATGAGGACTGCCTTGAGTTTGCCAACGAATACAGGATGCGTGAGGTTCTGGAGCGCTACTGCAGCTTCATGCCGGTCGAGATCTTCCTGGAGAAGGCCAATGCGCCGCAGGAATATGAGACGATCGATGAGAGCGAACTGAAGGATACGGATGTGGTTGTCGAACGTATCCATGAAGATGCGAAGACAGAAGAGCAGGAAGATGAAAACGGTGAGAAGAAGACGGTTGAGATCGCTCCTGCCAGAGACCGCGTCAAGATCAACAAACGTCCGGTCAGCATCTCTGACACACAGCCGCTCTGGGGCAAGCATCCCAACGACTGCACGGATGAAGAATACAAGTCCTTCTACCGCAAGGTGTTCAATGATTACCGTGAGCCTCTGTTCTGGATCCATCTGAATGCTGATTATCCGTTCAAGCTGAAGGGAATCCTGTATTTCCCGAAGATCAACACCGAGTATGACAGCATCGAAGGTACGATCAAGCTGTACAACAACCAGGTGTTTATCGCAGACAACATCAAGGAAGTGGTTCCGGAGTACATGATGCTCCTCAAGGGTGTGATCGACTGCCCGGACTTCCCGCTGAATGTTTCCCGTTCCGCTCTGCAGAATGACGGCTTTGTGAAGAAGATCCGTGACTACATTTCCAAGAAGGTCGCAGACAAGCTGACCGGTATGTGCAAGACGGACCGTGAGAACTATGAGAAGTACTGGGACGATATCAGCCCGTTCCTGAAGTTTGGCTGCCTGAAGGACAGCAAGTTCAGCGACCGTCTGCAGGATTACATGCTGTTCAAGGATCTTGACGGAAAGTATTTCACCCTGAAGGAATACCTGGAGAAGATCGCTCCTTCGAAGGAAGAAGCGAAGGATTCCGTCGATGTTGAGGAGAATCCGGACGAGATGAAGGCTGAAGCCGACAAGGCCGGTGAGGCTTCCCAGGATACTGCGTCAGAGGAAGGTGCTCAGACAGAAGAGCCGAAGGAGAAGGAGAAGACCACAATCTACTATGTGACGGATGAAGCGCAGCAGGGGCAGTATATCCGTATGTTCCGTGAGATGAACATGGATGCGGTCATTCTGCATCACAACATTGATTCTCCGTACATCCAGCATGTAGAGCAGAAGCGGGAAGACCTGAAGTTTGAGCGGATCGATGCGGACGTCACAGGCGCTATGAAGAGCGATGAGAGTGATGAAGAGAAACTGAAGGCAGATACCGAGACTCTGGCGGAGATCTTCAAGAAAGCACTGAACAATGACAAGGTCACTGTTCAGGTTCAGAGCCTGAAGGATGAGAATGTATCTTCGATGCTGACGATCCAGGAAGAAGGACGCCGCATGCAGGATATGATGCGCATGTACAGCGCAGGAGCATCCGGAATGGACATGGATATGTTTGCTCCGGCTCAGACGCTCACCCTGAACGCAAACCACAAACTGGTGAAGTATCTCCTTGCACACAAGGACGCAGAGCATGCCGAGATGTTCGCAAAACAGCTCTACGATCTGGCAGCGCTGGCTAACGCACCTCTGAAGCCGGAGGCAATGGCACAGTTTATCAGCCGCAGCAATGAGATCATGATGCTTCTTGCAGAATAAGAGAAGACAGATCGGTAAATGACATAAAAGAAAGATCCTCCCGGCAGGACCGTGCGTGGTAAGCCGGGAGGATCTTTACTGCATTAGTTTCGTGAGTGCGGTTCAGAGATTCTCATAGGGGATCTGCCTGGAGCGGAAGAAGCGCAGGGCCATCTCATCCCAGACACTGTCGAGTGTCTTGTCGAGGGTGGCCATCTCATCCCAGACACTGTCGAGTGTCTTGTCGAGGGTGAATATCCTGAGCGAGGTTCCTGTGGTACAGGTCACGACATTTTTCTGGAAGTTCAGGTTCAGGAACAGGCCGGCTATCTGGGACGCTTCCACGTTCACTCCTGAGGACGCGATCAGACTTTCCACATTGTAGTCCGCCAGACGCAGGACGATGCGGAAAGCGACAGGTGTGTGCCTTCCCTTGATCATGTCAAAGACAAGGGGGCGGACCAGTTTCCAGGTGAGCGTCTTCGGCGCATCGCTGTCTGAAGAGGGAACCGCATCGGAGAGGGGCTCTTCAAAGTAATCCGGATGCCAGGTACCGTCGATGCTGAAGGTCGTAAACGTGGTGACGGAAGCTTCCGAGAGCAGGAAAGTATCGAACAGATCCTGGGTAAGGAGCTTCTTCATAAAGTCCCTTGTGTCCGTGATCCTGACTGCAAGCATGTCTGTGGCCTCCTTGAATAATGCACAGTAAAATGGAAAGATCCTTACTGAGTATAGGATGCTTTTGAGGGGTTTTCAAGCATGCGAGGATATGATATACTAATGTAGTATTTAAAACTATGTCATGAAATCTGAACATATAACAGAGGGTATACTATGAGTTATCTTATCGTAATAGACA
>OMSN01000008.1 GCA_900313765.1 uncultured Eubacteriales bacterium | reverse complement strand
ATGCTGTGAAGATCGCGTAAGCGATCCTCACAGGAACTGGCACGGGAATGTGCCAGCATAGAAACTCCATCCGACGATAGTCGGTTGTGGGTAGTTCATCTCAGCTTCAGTCCGTCTTTGAATGCTTCCCCGACGCGTTCAGTTACTTTGTAGTACCCATGAGTATAGGGATCGAATGCGATTGCATTGACAAGAGACATATCGAGCCTTCCATCCACCAGTACGCTTTCGTCAGCAGTGACATTAACCACTTTGCCAATCACGCCGCAGCCATATTTATTATCCTGATACTCGATAAACTCGCACTCCAGGCACAGTGGGAATTCATTGATGACAGGAGCATCTACGGTTTCTGCCTTGCTGGCAGTAAGACCGCTTTTTGCCAGCTTGTCCGCGACTTTATTGCCGGATTCGACGCCGAAGTAGTCGGCTTGCGCTACATGTGCCGCGTCTGCAATGCTGACGGTGAAAGCTCCTCTTGCCTTGATATTCTTAACTGTTTTGTGGGATTCGGTCAGATTCAGAGCGACTGTATCTCTTTCCTGCATCGTTCCCCAGGCGGCATTCATCACATTGACACTGCCATCTTCGTTATACGTTGCAATCATCAGTACCGGCATGGGGAAGATTCCTTCGGTGATCTTAAGTTTTTCTCTCATGATGAACCTCGTTTCTGCAAATGAATTGACATAAGTGCATATTCTTTCTAGAATTATATCTGCCAACGGAATTATTGCAAGTACTGGCTTGTTTGAAAGGTACTATCTTACAGGAAAGTGTAATCATGATCAAGAATTATATTGAAGATGCGAACTTTGAAGACACCGGTTTCAGCTATACGCTGTCGCTTATCTCCGGGAAACACAAGATGGTTATTCTGTATTGCCTGATGGAATACGAAACAGTGCGATTCAATGAGCTGAAGAGATATCTGAAAACCACCTCTGACAAGACACTCAGTACAAATCTGAAGGAACTGGAAAAAGACCATCTGATAGAACGGAAAGAATATCCCCAGATCCCTCCGAAGGTGGAATACAGTCTCAGCGATCGCGGCAGATCCCTCATGGCGGTGTTAGACCAGCTATGTGTCTGGGGTGAACAGAACAAATGCTGATCAGAAAAGTGGACGGTTATCGCGGGTCATTGAAAATAGATCCGGCGGAGAGATTCCGGCATGGACTGGAACAGCATTTCAACTTCTGTTTCCGCTGAAGTATGATTATCGTTCAGGACCCATTCTTTCGTCATTCCCACCGCCCCGTAACAATACAGGCGGATACTGAATTGGACCTGGGGGTCAAGATTCACTTCTCCGGTCATGTCTCTCGCCAGCTGTGTATATTTCAGGACAAAATACTCCAGCATATATTGCCAGAGGGCGTTCTGGGAAGTATCTTCGTACGCCCTTTTATAGAACAGCATATCGTTTTTCATCTGTTTCATACTGGCGGCAGCGTCCATTAAGTCGATTACATTGGTACGATCTGCCGCCTGGAAGAAGATCCAGGCTACCAGATCATATTTATCCCGGAAATGATAATAAAAGGTTGAACGTTCGATCTCAGCTTCTTTACAGATCTCAGTGATCCGGATCTTATCGAGAGACTTCTTTTTCATAAGATTTTTCATCTTCTCTGCGATCCAGAGCTTGGTTCTTTCAGCCATAACGGTCTCCTTTTGCTGCATAATTCAAATAATGTAGTAATATCCTACAGAATTATAACTTTGAAAACGAATTGTTTGTATTCTAAGCGAAGGCAATGATACAATCAGCATGAGACTGTTTATTGCTATACCGCTTAGAAACAACATGAAGAAGCTGGTCAGGGATATTCAGAATTCATTTCGTGAGCAGAATATCAGAGGGAATTATACCCCGGAAGAGAATCTGCATATCACACTGGCATTCATCGGGGAGTATAACGATCCGGATGAGGTTCTTGAGGCTGTGGGGAGCATATCCTTTCAGCCTTTTTCTGTTACCATGGACAGAGTCGGCTGTTTCGATGAGATCTGGTGGGCGGGTTTTGCTGAGAGTGAGGAAATGAACAGCCTGGCAAGAAAGATCAGAAGAGCGCTGGCAGAGGCGGGAATACCTTATGACAGGAAGAAGTTCAAGGCTCATGTAACGGCCCTGAGGAAGCCTCGATATGACAGGCAGGGAAGAAAGATCCCTGTGAGCTTCGAACCTGAAACCATGCAGGTGGACCGGATCTCACTGATGCGCTCTGTCAGGGGGAAAAACGGGATGATCTATACGGAACTGGGAGCGGTATATGCGGAGCAGCAACTGGACAGGAGACATGAGTTTGATGTACTCGATAAAACGGGTGACAATAGATGATTATGATGCCATCTATGAACTGTGGAACAGCACAGAGCAAAGTAAAAGAGCGCTGAATCCCGTGGATGATTCCTGCGAGGGCATCGCCAGGTACCTGAAGAGGAATCCGGATACCTGCTTTGCGGCTGTGAAAAATGACAGGATCATAGGAGTGATCCTGACCGGTCATGACGGTCGCAGAGCAATCATTCATCATCTGTGTGTGCATCCTGATTACCGGCGTATGGGAATAGCGGGACATCTGGTATCTCTCGCGGAGGAAGCTCTCAGAAAAGAGGGCATTCAAAAGATATTCGGACTGGTCTTCAAAGATAATGAACCTGCCAATGCGTTCTGGGAGCAGCAGGGGTATTCTCTCAGAACCAATATTAATTATCGCAATAAAAGCCTTCATGACCAGATCCCTGCAGGGGAATGATCATTTATTGGGAAGACAATCGCCGCGACAGAAATGAGTGGGAGCAGAGAAGAACATGATTGTGTATGAGGGCGTGAAGTCTGATTTTCTCCAAAGTGTTGAGAGCGACAGGATCGCGATGGAGATCGAGGAGAATATATTCACAAAAATGGGACGGCATACCGGTAAGAGTGAATTCCGTTCATGGGAGAATTCGCTGACTTACATGTATAAGGTCCTGAATGATACGGAGATTCCGACGAGCGCAGGGGTTGCGATTGAATACAATATCCCGCAGACATCAAAACGTGTGGACTTCCTGATCTCCGGCTATGACCGTGCGGATAAGCATGGCGCCGTGATTGTGGAACTGAAACAGTGGGATGCTGTAGAGGCGGTGGATGGGGTTGATGCACTGGTGCGTACGGTGGTTGGCGGCGGTATGCGGGAACTTGTGCATCCTTCCTATCAGTCCTGGTCCTATGCACAGCTGATCCGGGATTACAATGCAGCGGTCCAGGACCGGGAGATCGGTCTGTATCCATGTGTCTGCATGCACAATTATATCCGGCACCCGGATGATCCGATTGACGCAAAGCAGTATGAACCGTACTACATGGAGGCTCCGGTCTATACCAAAGGACAGCTTGCGATGCTGCGGGATTATATCAAGAAGGCGGTTGTCCGCGGCGATAACAGACAGGTTCTCTATGAGATTGAAAACGGCAGGATCAGGCCGTCAAAGAGCCTGCAGAATACGATCGCGTCCATGCTGGCTGGCAATCGCGAATTTATCATGATCGATGAGCAGAAGGTCGTGTATGAAAAGATTCTGCAGACTGCCCTGCAGTGTCAGAAAGACTATCGCAAGAGAACGATCATCGTGCAGGGAGGTCCCGGAACCGGCAAGTCCGTAATCGCAGTGAATCTGCTTGCGGAACTGACCCAGCGTGACCAGCTGGTGCAGTATGTCTCCAAGAACAGCGCTCCGAGGAATGTATACAAGCGAAAACTCAAAGGTTCCTTCCGGATGTCCAGCATCGACAATCTCTTTAAAGGATCCGGCTCTTATACGGAGATCGGAAACAATATGATCCACACGCTTCTTGTGGATGAAGCACACCGGCTGAATGAAAAGTCGGGGATGTTTCACAATATGGGTGAAAACCAGATCAAGGAGATCATTCACGCAGCATACTGCTCGGTCTTTTTCATTGATGAATCACAGAAGGTGACCATGGATGACATCGGATCCGTGGATGAGATCCTGAAATGGGCGCAGGAGGAAGGATCCGAAGTAACCCGGATGGAGCTGCTGTCGCAGTTTCGCTGCAATGGATCCGATGGATACCTGGCATGGCTGGATGACGTGCTGGAGATCCGCGAGACAGCGAACTACGATCTGGAGGGGATCGATTTTGATATCCGGCTCTGCGATTCGCCGAACGAGATGAGAGCTTTGATTGAGGAGAAAAATAAGATCGCTGGACATTCCCGTATACTGGCCGGGTATTGCTGGGAATGGGACAAAAAACAGCAGAACAATACAGACCACCATGATATCAGGATCGGAGATTTTGAGATGAGCTGGAACCTCGCTTCCGGAGAGCCGTTTGCCGTCAGTGAGACATCGATTCATGAAGTGGGCTGCATTCATACATCCCAGGGGCTTGAATTTGATTATGTCGGGGTTATCATAGGAGATGATATCCGATATGAAAACGGCCATGTGATTACTGATTACACAAAGCGCGCGAAAACCGATCAGTCCCTGAAAGGGATCAAAAAACTCAGTAAAGAGAATCCGGAACTTGCGAAGAAACGGGCGGATGAGATCATCCGGAATACCTACCGTACACTTCTGACACGCGGGATGAAGGGCTGCTATGTTTACTGCACGGACCCGGGTATGAAAGGATATCTGAGGCAGAGGCTCTCTGCCTACGAGGAGAGAATAAAAAAACTGCACAGGGGGATGCCGGATGAGACAGGAAACCATTGAACGCATACGAAGATTCACCAAAGACCGGAACTGGGATCAGTTCCATTCCCCGGCAAATCTCGCGAAATCCATATCGATTGAAGCAAATGAACTGCTGGAGTGCTTTCAGTGGAGTGATAATGAGTATGATCTGGACCATGTGAAAGAGGAACTGGCGGATGTGATCGTCTACTGCCAGGATATGCTGGACAAACTCGGTCTGGATGTGGATGAGATCGTGAATCGCAAGATGGACCAGAATGAAGCAAAATATCCAATCGAAAAAGCCAGGGGGAATGCGGCGAAATATGATCAGCTGTAAATCATGACAATGTGGATCAAATGAAGCCTGGAGGAAAAAGAAACGGGCGACATAGAGATAAAGGAGGAAAAAAGATGAAGAAAAGAGGAATACTGAATGCAGCACTGTCTTATCACATTGCCGCACTTGGCCATAAAGACATGTTCCTGGTAGGAGATGCCGGGATGCCGATCCCCAAGGGGATACCGATCATAGATCTGGTGGTGACCGGCGGGGTGCCCACTTTCCGCCAGGTGATGGATGCAATCCTGGAGGATACCTGCGTGGAAGGGTATACCATCGCAGAAGAGATCGTCGAGAACAATCCGGAGCTTCTGGCATATCTCAGGGAAAAACTGGATGGCTGTGAGGAAGAGATGATTTCCCATGAAGATCTCAAGAAGATGAGTGTGAATGTGAAGTTTGCGGTGAGGACCGGAGAGTTTACTCCCTATCCGAATATTATCTGCAGAGCGGGCGTTACATTTTAAACAGGTAGAGGACCATTATCATGAAATTGTGTATTGACCATGCGGATACGCAGGAGATAAGACGGATCTGCGCATCCTATCCGATCGATGGAGTATCGACTAACCCGTCGATACTTGCAAAGAGCGGGAGACCGCCATATGAAGTGCTGAAAGAGATCCGGGAGATCATCGGAAACGATGGAGAACTGTTTGTACAGGCGCTCTCTCCGGATGCGGAAGGCGTTCTTGCGGAAGCGCACAGGATCCTTGCTGAGACAGGGGAGAGGACGCTGGTAAAGATTCCCAGCACACCTGAGGGGTTCCGCGCAATGAAACTTCTGAAGGCAGAGGGGATCCGCTTTATCGGAACGGCTGTCTATACTGCGATGCAGGGATTCCTGGCAGCAAAATGCGGTGCTGAGTATGTAGCGCCCTATGTGAACCGTATTGACAACATGGGCCTGGACGGTGTGCAGGTGTCAAAAGATATTCATGACGCAATCGTCCGGAACGGTCTGGACAGCGGTCTGCTGGCTGCAAGTTTTCGCAATACGCAGCAGGTGCTGGAACTGATTCGGTACGGAGTCAAAGCCGTGACCGTCTCTCCGGATGTGATTGACTGCTTCGCCAGGAGTGCGGAGGTGGACAGTGCAGTGATGCGGTTCACCCGGGACTTCGAAGGGCTGTGCGGAGTAGGTAAAACCATGCTGGACTGCTGAGCAGTACATTGTTTTCATTAAACATCAAGCAGTGAATATAGAACCGAATAGAATCAGGGAACAGCCCGGAGGCAAAATGCTTCCGGGCTGTTTTTGTGCAATATAGCCAATTAAAAATGTAATCGGTTACATTTCACTCCGACTTGGCTGGATCAAGAAAAACGTGTAATAAAACGATTTCGCAGCACTTTTTTCGCAAAAATGCAAACCTCAGGTATTCTGTCGCTTTCTCACAAAGTTGCCTGATTGTCAAAAAAGGGTATTGCGAAGGGTGAAAACCGATGCTATTATGTGATCATGAAACCGGTTACATTTTCAGAAAGATAGTCAACATGCACAAAATCACCGGGATTCATAGCGATTCATCAGGCAGGGGCCTGTGAACAGAAACATGCCGGAAGGCAGATCACCAACATTCCTAAGGAGGGAAAACACATGAAGAAGACACTGAAGAAAGTTCTTGCTCTTGGCGCAGCAGCGGTTATGTCCATCAGCTGCCTCAGCTTTACCGCTATGGCAGACGAAGCCGAAGCAAAAGATTACACCATCGCAGTCGTAGTTAAGGGCAACACCAACGGCTGGTTCGTCAGAATGGAAGAGGGCATCAAGCGCTATGCAGAAGAGACCGGGATCAATGCTTACATGACCGGCCCGTCCGATACAGACTCCGCTCAGCAGATCCAGGTCCTTCAGGATGTTGTTTCTCAGAACCCGGATGCTATCTGCGTAGTACCGATCGATCCGGCTGCATGTGAGAATGTTCTTGCAGAAGCAAGAGAAAAAGGAATCAAGGTCATCTGCCACGAAGGTTCTTCCGTTGAGAACTGTGACTATGACGTAGAAGCATTCGACAATGCCGGATACGGCGCATTCATCATGGACGAGCTTGCAAAGCTGATGGGCGAAGAGGGCGAATACATCACGATGGTTGGTTATCTGACCTCCGCTTCCCATAACGAGTGGGCAGACGGTGCAGTTGCACGTCAGGAAGAAGCTTACCCGAATATGACTCTGGCAGCTGAGAAGAGACTTGAGTCTGAGAACTCTGCTGAGACCGCTTATGAAGTTGCGAAGCAGTATCTGAAGACCAACCCCAACATCAAGGGATTTACCGGTTCTTCTTCTGATGACACTCCTGGTGTTGCTCGTGCGATCAACGAGCTCGGCCTGAAGGGCAAGGTATTCGTAGTTGGTACCGGTATGCCGAATGAGTGCCGCAATCTTCTTAAGTCCGGCGACCTTGACACCATCACTCTGTGGGATCCGGCAGACGCAGGTTATGCAATGTGCAACCTGGCAACTCAGGTTCTGGATGGCAAGGAGATCGGCGAAGGAACAGATCTTGGTATCGCAGGATATGACAATCTGAAGGTTTCTGCGGATGATGACAACCTTCTGATGGGAGATGCTTCTATCGCAATCACTGCTGACAACGTTGATGATTACAACTTCTGATGATCCTATCTGAAAGTAGGAATTACGTTAAATAAACCAGGTTCCTGCTCCTGTTGTACGCAGGAGCAGGAACCTCTTTTAATAGGCGACGCTCTGAGAGAAAACAGCATAGCTGAAAGTTGGAGGGTTTGAGTGTGTCTGAGAACATCATTAAAGTAACAGGGGTCAAGAAATATTTCGGCGGTGTCAAGGCACTGGATGGAGTAGATCTTGTCATTAAGAAGGGTGAGGTACACTGCCTCGCGGGCGAGAACGGCTGCGGAAAGTCTACCATTATCAATGTCATTTCCGGATTCTATACACCGGATGCCGGGACGATCGAGATCGACGGCAAAGAATATACGAAACTTACGACCCAGCAGGCTATCGAGGCCGGCGTGCAGGTCATCTATCAGGATCTGTCGGTGTTTCCGAATCTCACCGTCAGAGAGAACCTGGCGATTACGATGGAGAAATCCAGCGGAAGAAAATTCGTCAGTAAGAAAAGATTTGACGAGATCGCCCATAAGGCGCTTTCCACCATCGATTTTGATGTGGACCTTGACGAGTATGTTGAGAACCTGACGGTTGCGGATAAGCAGCTGATCGCAATCTCCCGTGCTCTTTTATATGACGCAAAACTGATCATAATGGACGAGCCGACCACAGCAATTACCCAGAAAGAGGTCAAGAACCTGTTCGAGGTGATCCGTGGACTCCAGAAAAAGGGAATCTCGGTTCTGTTCGTTTCTCATAAGCTGGATGAAGTGTTCGAGATCGCAGACCATTTCACCATCTTCCGCTCCGGTCACAACGTCTATTCCGGACCGACGAAGGAACTCAATCAGGCTCTGTTTACACACTATATGACAGGACGTGATATCGAGGAAGAAGCATTTACTTATGACGAGAAGAGAGAAGCAGGAACCGTTCTTGAAGTAAAGAATCTGTCTCTGAAAGATGGTTACAAGGACTGCAGTTTCTCCATCAAGGCAGGTGAGATTCTTGGAATCACCGGTCTTCTGGGCTCCGGACGTACCGAGCTTGCAGAGACGATCTTCGGTGTTCACAAGGCAGATTCCGGACAGATCTTCCTGGAAGGGAAAGAGGTACAGTTCAAAAATGTCCAGGAAGCCATGGCAGGCGGGATCGGCTATGTGCCGCCCGAGAGAAATGTCATGGGTCTGTTCATGGATCAGTCGATTTCCGACAACATCTCCGTTACCCGCTGGAGTGACTGCAGGAAAGGTCCCATGATGGATCAGAATGCGATCGACAGTCTGGTAAACCACTGGGTCGGAGAACTGTCGATCAAGATCGGCAGCGCGGCTGACACCATGAGAACACTGTCCGGCGGAAACGCACAGAAGTGTGTCCTTGCAAAATGGCTTGCCCTTGATCTGAAGGTCCTTATATTGAACGGACCCACTGTCGGTGTGGATATCGGTGCAAAATACGACATCTATAACCTGACCAAAAAGCTTGCCGAAAGCGGCCTTGCCGTGATCATCATTTCCGATGATATCCGTGAGGTGCTTCTGAACTGCAACAGGGTTCTGATCATGAGACGCGGACACCTTGTCGATGAGAGAATGACAAAGGATCTGGATGAAGAGACCCTTTCGAAGCTTTCGGTTGAGTACTAAGGAGGGGCTGAAGATGAGTTTAAAGAGACTGACAAAGAAAACAGAGTTTTATGTGGCGCTCATCCTGATCGCATTCTGCCTGATCATTCAGGCAAGGAGCGGACAGTTCTTCACACCGAACAACATTGTTGACCTTCTTCGTTCGCTGACGATCCCGATGATGTTCGCGGTCGGAGAGATGATGGTTCTGATCTCAGGCGGTGTTGACTGCTCATTCCCTGCGATTGCGTCCCTGTCCATGTATTTTGTCTGTACGAAGCTGGACGGTGCTTTCAGCAACCCGATTCCGTATTTCCTTGTTGCCATGGCACTTGGTCTGTGCATGGGCGCTGTAAATGGCTTTATCGTTGCCAAATATAAGTTCCCGGCAATGATCGTAACCCTCGGTGCATCTTCTCTGTGGATCGGTGTGATGCAGGGTATTCTCGGATCTTCTGAGTATCCGCTGACCTATCCGCTTTATCAGCTTGGCGAAGCGAAGATCCTGACCGGTACCAATGCGCAGACAGGATTCAGTTCCAATCTTCCGGTGCATTTCGGATTCGCAGTCGTACTGGTGCTGATCGGCTGGTTCATTTTAAACAAGACCATGCTTGGCCGTGGAATCTATGCGGTCGGCGGCGATGAAGTCGCAGCTGCAAGAGCCGGCTTCAATGTATTTGGAATCCGGATGTTTATCTTCTGCTTCTCCGGAGCTATGGCAGGATTTATCGGTGTCTGCCGCGCGTCCATGATGATGACGGTCAACCCGAACAATATGATCGGCATGGAGATGGATGTTATCGCAGCTTGTGTCCTCGGCGGTGTTTCTCTGGTCGGCGGCAAAGGATCTGTGATCGGCGCCATCCTTGGTACCGCTCTGATGACACTTGTATCAAACAGCCTGATCCTTCTTGGAATCCCGACTGTCTGGGCCCGCGTCTTTACCGGCCTGATCATCATCGTTGGTACCGGCGTTTCCGCGGTTCAGGAGAAGACTCGTAAGAATACACTGCATGTTGCAGTGTCGGATCAGTAAGGGAGGTGCTGTGATGAGTAAAGAAACTACGGCAAAAAAGCCATTGGAAATGATCCTTGATAACAGCTCTGCCCGCATGGTCGCACTCTTTGTAGTAGTGTTTATCGCCTGCTCTCTGCTTCAGGGTAAAAACTTCCTGAGCCCGGATAACTTCCTGGCAATGTTCAGACAGTTTCCTGAGTACGGGCTTCTTGCAATCGGCATCGGTATGGCGCTGATCATTGGCGGCATCGACCTGAGTGCAGTCTATCTTGCAAACCTGTCCTCCATTGTAGCGGGACTGTTTGTGCTTCACTTCTACCATGGAGATGGTGAAGGCGGAACCAGCCTTGTCCTTGCCAGTTTTGTGGTTGCACTGCTGATCGGCGCAATCGGCGGAATTCTCAACGGTGTCCTGATCTCTGGACTGGGGATTCCTGCAATGCTGGCCACGCTCGGAACACAGTCTCTGTTCTGGGGGTTTGGTGTTGTACTGACGGGAGGTTCTACTCTGAGCGGCTTCCCCAAGGTACTGGGCAATATGATCAACATGAAGTTTGGACTGTTCCCGATCACGATCGTAATCTTTGCAGCAGCTGCAGTGATTACCGGAATCATTGTACAGAAGACAAAACTCGGACGCGAAATGAAAATGTACGGAACCAATAACCGTGCGACTGTCTACTCCGGACTGAATAACTTCAAGATCGTGGTCTGCACGCATATGTTCAGCGGCATGCTGGCAGCGCTGTCCGGAATCATCATGTGGGGACGTTACAGTTCTGCGAAGGCAGATACCGGTTCGACCTATACGATGCAGGCAATCCTGATCGCAGTCCTGGGTGGTGTAAGCCCTCTGGGAGGAAGCGGGTCTGTTACAGGTATCGTACTTGCAGTTCTGATCATTCAGATGCTGTCTTCATTGCTGAATATGTATACGTTCATTCCGAACGCATGCAGACAGATCGTATGGGGCGGACTGCTGCTGGTAGTCATGATCGTCAATTACTATCTGGACCAGAGCAAGAAGAAGAGACACTGATCGGAGAGTTCGATTATGAAAGTATATGATGTCAGGGATCCAGAGTTCACAGTTTATGGCAGGGTCATTGAGGGATATGACTTCAGTGGTGTAATCGATGCCATGAAGAAGAAGCAGATCCCGGATCCGGTAGAATATGTGGCAAGTGTCCCTGAACTGGAGGCATTGCCTGTATTCAGGGAGTTTGAAGAGCGGTTTTACGGACAGCTTGGTGCGGAACTTGGCTATTGTATGGGACATAATGACAGGCTGGATGCGCTGGAATATCACAGAGGTTCGGAAGTGAATATCGCCGCTACCGACTATATCGTGCTGGTTGGAAGGCAGCAGGATATCGAACCTGGCATGCGCTATGACACCGAAAAAGTAGAAGCATTCTACGTTACGGAAGGTATGGCGGTCGAGTTTTACGCAACAACGCTTCATTATTGTGCCTGCCATGTGAAGGAGGAGGGATACGCACATGCTACCTTCCTTCCGAGAGGGACCAACACCCCGCTGGATCGCGGATTTACTGCGGTGACAGAGGAAGACAGGCTTCTCCGGGCAAGGAATAAATGGCTGATCGCCCATCCGGACGCAGGTATGGATTCTGGTGTTCTTACCGGACTGTACGGGCCAAACTGGACGATGGCGGATCTGGAGAGATAACCGGGAGGAAAACAATGTACGACAAGGTAGTAGTGATAGGCAGCCTGAATTATGATGTCTGCCTGAAACTGGAGAGACTTCCGGAAGAGGGAGAAACTAATTTTGCCGATTCTGTAGAATACTGCAGCGGCGGAAAAGGGGCGAACCAGGCGGTGCAGGCTGCAAAGCTTGGGATCCCTGTCTACATGGCAGGATGTATCGGTGAAGATTCCAGCGGCGATTTCCTGAAGAAAACTGTGGAAGGATATGGCGTCCGTACGGATTATCTGAAGCGAGTCCCGGGAAACAGCGGAATGTCTGTCGCCCAGTCCCTGTACGACGGCGGTATCCGTGCTTCTGTAGTGAGAGGCGCAAATGATTGTGTCACCAGGAAAGATATTGACGAGCTTGCGAATGTTATCACTCCTGAAACTATCGTAGTCTTCCAGCTTGAAATTCCCATTGACACGATCCTCTATGCCATAGATATGTGCAGGGAGAAAGGCGCTTTTATTATCCTGAATGCAGCCCTTCCCGAGGATACGCTTAAGAAACTGGATCTGTTTATCGTAAATGAAGTTGAGGCATCTTTCTATGGCAACATGCAGATCGATTCTGTAGAAACTGCGGAAAAAGAGATCCGGGAAATGACAAAGAGGCTGGGAACAGCCTGCATATTCACACTGGGTAAAGCAGGATCGGTAGTCTGCGACGGCACAAAGACAGAGATGGTTCCATCGAAAAAGGTCCAGGCTGTGGAGTCAACCGGAGCCGGGGATTCATTTATAGGCGGGCTGTGCTATGCGCTGATCAAAGAGATGGATCTGTTTGAAGCATGCAGATTCGCGACCTGCTGCAGTGCAAAGACTGTGTGCAAGACAGGCGGACAGCCTGCCATGCCGACGCTGGATGAGGTCATGGAGATCTACAAAGGAGAGAATACATGAATTACGCAGGAAGATTTAACTCATTTGTATTCAAAGGTCAGACCGTCTATGACGCGATCGATGCATACAAGAACGCAGATGGCATCACGCATCTGGAGTTCAATTATCCGGAGCATTTTACCGGACTGGATCTGGAGGAACTGAAAGAGCATATCAGCCCGCTGAAGGTGAACGGTCTCGCTGTGCGCTGGCGTAAAAACTGGCTGACCGGCAACTTCTCCAATCCGGATGAAGACAGACGCAGAAGCGCGATCGAACTGGCAAAGGAAGGATGCGATGTCTGCCGGGAGATCGGCGGATCAGTCGTTACCTTGTGGTTTGAGAATGACGGATTTGAATACGCGTTCCAGACAGACTATGAAAAATGCTGGAACCTCCTGGTGGAGGGGATCCGGGAAGTGTGTGATTATGCGCCTGACCTGAAGATCAGCATTGAATACAAACCGTATGAAGAGCGTGAGTTTGCCATGGTAGACAGCAGCGGCATGACAATGTATCTGATCGAATGCGTAGACCGCCCGAATATCGGATGCACTCTGGATTTCTGCCACATGTTGATGAAGCATGACGAACCTTCCTTCGGGCTGGCACTTGCAGCGTCAAAGGGCAAACTGTTCGGACTTCATATGAATGACGGCTATGGGTATAAAGACAGCGGAATGATCTTTGGATCTGTCAATTTTTCTCTTTGTGCAGAGTTTATCTATTTCCTGGAACGGTACGGGTATGAAGGGGTTGTTTTCTTCGATACATTCCCGATCCGGGAAGAGTGCAGGGCAGAATGCCAGGCAAACATTGATGCGTTTGAACTGATCAAGTCCAAGGTCGACCGGGTCGGACTGGAGGAAATCACAACGGTTGTTGAAAAACATGATGGAATCGCAGCGCAGAATCTGATACTGGAGCTTCTGAAATAGATTGTTGGACAGGGAAGGCTGCCGGTAGAAATACCGGCAGCCTTTCTACAGCCATTGTACGAATGCGCTCGGGGTGTCCGATGCGTAGAGTGTAAGCCGGAAGAAAATGGGACTGGAGGACTCTGATGGCGGTATCGGTTTATCTGGAAAGAGTAATTGACGAACTGGAACGAAATGCACAGCTTGTCAAAGAAGAAGAGCTGCAGGCTATGGCAGATGCGATTCTTCGTGCAGAGCGGGTATTTGTAGCCGGAACAGGACGGACCGGGTTTGCTGCAAGAGCTTTCAGCAACCGGTTGATGCAGCTTGGAATGACCGTTTATTTTGTCGGAGAGCCGACGACTCCGGCAATCAGAAAAGGAGATCTCCTGTTTGTTGAATCCGGTTCCGGGGAGACAGCTTCTCTTGTAGTGATGGCAAAAAAAGCACGGGAGACCGGGGCACGTGTAGGAACTGTTACGATCCATCCGGAGGCTTCGATCGGAAGGCTGGCAGACAGGGTCATCTGCCTGCCAGGGGCCACTCCAAAGAGCGGACTGGAAGATACCTGCAGCAGTGTGCAGGTCATGGCCAGTTCCTTTGAGCAGCTTGGATGGATCGTGGGAGATGTACTGATCCATTATCTGATGGAACGGACCGGGATTACCGGAGATGAAATGTATAAGCGTCATGCGAATCTGGAATGAGGGAAGAGCATATGAGAGACTGGAAAAGCTATCTGGAAGAAGGGAGAGGAATACTGGGGATCGAACTGGGCTCCACCAGGATCAAGGCAGTTATTATTGATGAGAAGTACACGGTAGTTGCTTCCGGAACGCATAGCTGGGAGAACAGGCTGGAAGATGGTGTATGGACCTATACGCTGGAGGATGTGCATACCGGTCTGCAGGATGCCTACCAGGATCTTCTGAAGAATGTACAGGAGCAGACTGGCGCACTTATACGGTCTTACCGTGCGATCGGGATCAGCGCCATGATGCATGGATACCTTCCCTTTGATGAGGAGGGGCATCTCCTGTCCCGGTTCCGGACCTGGCGCAACACCACAGCCCATGAAGCGGCAGAGCAGCTGTCCATGCTGCTGGATCATAATATTCCGGACAGATGGTCTTCGGCGCATCTGTATGACTGTGTCCTGAAAGGGGAGTCTCATGTGAGCAGGATTCGCTTCATGACTACGCTTGCAGGTTATATTCATTATCTTCTGACTGGCAGGAAAGTAATCGGAGTCGGTGATGCGTCAGGGATCTTTCCTGTTGACATGCAGACGGGAGATTACAGAGATGATCTGCTGGAGATATTTGAGCGTGAGATCACCTCAAGGGGATATTCGATCAGGCTTCGTGAGGTATTCCCAAAGGTGCTCAAAGCAGGAGAAGATGCCGGGTATCTGACGAAGGATGGAGCGGCTTTTCTGGACAGCAGCGGCATGCTTGAGAGCGGGATACGGCTCTGTCCGCCGGAAGGAGATGCCGCGACAGGGATGATTGCAACGAACAGCATACGATGCGGCAGAGGGAATCTGTCTGCCGGAACATCCGGATTCCTGATGGCTGTGATGGAAAAAGACATACAGAGCCTGCACCGGGAGATCGAGCAGATCAACACACCGGATGGATATCCGGTCGCTATGGTGCATGCCAACAACTGTACGACTGACATATCCGACTGGGTGTCTCTGTTCGGGGAGTTTGCTGACCTGACAGGAAGGACACTGGAACCCGACGAATTATATGGCATTCTCTATCGCAAGGCACTGGAAGGTGAAGCAGATGCAGGGGGGATATTCTCTTACAATTTCCATGCAGGGGAATTCATCGTTGGTATGGAGCGGGGATGCCCGATGACTGTCAGAAAACCGGATGCAGCATTCAGCCTTTCCAATTTTATGCGTGCGCAGCTGTTCGGAACGATGGCAGTGCTCCGAATCGGTGTGGATCTTCTCCGGGAAGAAGGAGTCACGATCGATGACGTTACAGCGCATGGAGGTCTGTTCAAGACAGCCGGTGTCGCGCAGACCCTTCTTGCCGGAGCGTTAAATGTGCCGGTTCGTGTAATGGAAACGGCCGGAGAAGGAGGCGCCTGGGGAATCGCAATCCTTGCTGCCTACCTGATGCGGGATGACACAGATGAGGAATTGCCGGATTACCTGGATGGCAGGGTGTTTGCTGCAGCAAAAGCAGACTGTGTCATGCCGGCTGAGAAGGATGTTGAAGGATACAATTGTTATATGAAGGGATACCGCATGGCTCTCGCTGCGGAGAGAGCTGCTTCTGACAGTCTTCTGGGTGCGGTATAAGGGTGAAGATATGAACATGAAAGAGATACTGGAAGTATTCGAATACTGCGGCATGCGCTGTGAAGTACTTACGATCGCAGAAGGCTGGCAGGTTATTGTAAGTGAACATGGAGGGCATATCTTCGGACCTTTTTCAGATACCTGTCCTGAAGGGCTTTTCTGGATTCCTGAAGCGATCCATGACAAAACACAGTACAGAAAGCTGGTCGAGGATAAGGTGTGGAACATCGGAGGAGACCGGGTATGGATCGCTCCGGAGATACAGTTCAACATAACAGACAGGTCCCATTTCAGGGAGACACTGAATACGCCCAAAACGATCGATCCGGGATCCTATAGAATGACGCGGGAAGGCGAGAGGATCCATCTGTCCATGGAACTGGATCTGGAGAGCTACAACACTGTGACCGGGACGCTGCATGCAGATCTCCATCGAATGATCCACCGGGCGGAGAATCCGCTTCGCCGGATGCCGGGATATGATCAGTGGATGGAAGGCCTGTCTTACTGCGGCATTGAGGAAGTGATCGATCTGAAGGTTTCCAGTGGGCAGGAAATATATGCAGAGTCCTGGGACCTGCTTCAGATCCGCCCGAAGGGTACATTGTTTATTCCGATGTATCAGCCTCACCGCGGTACGGATCATTATGAACCTGCAGCGGATCATGAAACCGTTGTGCAGAATGGCGTCTGCCTGCGCATCACAGGTGACAGCAGATATAAGATCGCTTATCGCTCAGCGGTCCTGACAGGACGGTTTGGTTATCTGGCGGATTCCGATACAGATTCTTCTGTACTGATCATTATCTGTTATCCGAACAATCCGTCAGCCATGTATTCGGAAGAACCGCCCCTGATCGAAGGAGATACCGGATATTCCATTCATGTATACAATGATGACGGGAATTCGGGAGGATTTGCAGAGATGGAGTGTAATCTTCTCACGATCGGGAATCCGACCGGTATCGATCACGCGACAGACCGCCTGACAAAATGGATCTTTACAGGCAGAAAGGATCGTCTGCGGTCCGTGGCACAACTGCTGCTTGGCTGGGATCAGTGAATGTGGCATTGCAAATATTTGGTTGATAATCATTTTTTATGAGAAAAGCTTTGGTATTTCATGTTTTCGAAACCAGAATTATGCGTTATGATGAAGCAGATTGAGAGTAACTGTCCTTCAGAATTAAACGTGCGGCATATGCACAGGGCTTTAAAAATGAACATCAAAGAGATAGCATATCTGGCCGGAGTATCCGTGGCAACTGTGTCACGGGTCATCAATAACTCAGACAGCGTGAAACCTGCGACCCGGGAACGGGTACAGAAGGTAATGCAGGAAAACAATTATATACCGAGTGCAACGGCGCGTGACCTGAGTTTTCAGAGATCAGAGGTGGTAGCAGTCGTCGTTCCTGACCTGAAGAATCCGTTTTTTTATGGTCTGATCGAGGGTATCACCAGAGTTGCTGAGAAAAACCATTATCAGGTTCTGATCTTCAATACAAATGAGGATGCAGACAAGGAATACCAGGTACTTCAGGCAATCAGGGAACGCAACGTAGCGGGAATCCTGATCACTGCAGCTGGTGTCCGTGATAAGAGAACCGGTGCGCTGCTGGCAGAGTATCAGCAGTCCGGGACACCTGTTGTACTGGTGGACCGTTTTATCGAAGGGGGAGACGGACTGGATACCGTCATGGCGGATAATGAATCAGGTTCTTATAAAGCAATCTGTGAACTGATCCGGCAGGGACATGAACGTATAGCGATCATTGCAGGTGAGAAGACACTCAGTCCTGTTTATGAGAGAGAACTGGGATATCGAAGAGCGCTGTCTGAAAATGGCATTAAGATACGTGAGATGTATATCGCGTATGGAAATCAGATGGCTGACAAATCCTACAGCTGCATGAAGAAACTCATGTCTCTGTCCAAACCTCCGACCGCGGTATTCTGCGGCAACAACCTGATGTCACTCGGCGCATTGCGATATCTGATTGAGAATGGTATGGCGGCAGGTGAGGATGTTGCGATTATCGGATTTGATGATATTGATGTGCTGAACCATGTAGGAATTCCTCTTTCTGTGGTTGACCGATCCGAAAAAGAGATGGGCAGGAAAGCAATGGAGATCCTTCTGCGGCATCTGAAGAAGACGGATACGACCAGCACCCATATCTCAGTGCCGACCCGGCTGATACTGAGAGGATCTGAGAAGGCAAGAAACGTTAAACCGAAATAAAAAACCATGCTGGACTGCTGAATAAAGTCGGGGCATAATAACAGTATACATAATGTAAAGCCTGATAAGCAGAAGGAGGCGGCGATGAAAGTTCTGAATTACGGATCATTAAATGTTGATTATACATACAGCGTTCCGCATATCATTGTGGGCGGAGAGACCATGGCGTCCTTCGAACTGCATGAGTACTGCGGCGGCAAGGGACTCAACCAGTCAGTTGCGCTTGCAAAGGCGGGACTGGATGTATGGCATGCAGGCATCATCGGCAATGACGGGCAGATGCTCCTGGATGCGTGCGCAGATGCAGGTGTACATACGGACTTTATCAAGAAGATGGATGTGCGCGGCGGACATACGGTGATCCAGGTGGATGAGAACGGACAGAACAGTATCATCCTCTACGGCGGAACCAACCAGATGCAGACGGCGGACTTTGTGGATGAAGTGCTGTCCCATTTTGAGGAAGGGGACTATCTGGTACTTCAGAATGAAGTCAACATGCTGGACTATATCATCGACAAGGCATATGAGCGCGGAATGAAGATCATCCTGAATCCGTCTCCGTACAATGAAGCACTGGACGCCTGCGACCTGAGCAAGGTATCGCTGTTTCTGGTAAATGAGATTGAAGCAGCCCAGATCACGGGCAACAACGATGCAGAGCATGCGCTGGATGCGCTGCACGAGACATTTCCGAATGCAGCGTTTGTTCTGACACTCGGTTCGGACGGTGCCTGGTACTATGACGGAAAGCAGAAGGTCTTCCAGGACATCTTCAAAGTCAAGGCAGTCGATACGACAGCAGCAGGCGATACGTTCACCGGATTCTTTGTGAAGAAACTGGCGGAAGGAGCGGATATTCAGACAGCGCTGAGGACGGCAGCTAAGGCTTCCTCCATCGCAGTCACAAGAGTAGGCGCGGCACCTTCCATCCCGACGATGGAAGAAGTGGAAGCTTCTCTGAAAGAAGGATGACAGAGATACAGAAACTGAATCGTCGGAGGAACTGACTATACATAAAACAGGGAGCAGACCACATCGGATCTGCTCCCTGATTGTTTCTTTATTTTACATCTCCTCAAAAGAGTCCATCAGCAGTTCTTTGGTCTGCACACTGTCCATACCGAGCACTACGGAGAACTCTTCGATCAGTTTCTCGGTAGCCGCCTTGAAATAGCGGTCATCTGTGGCGGTGACTTTCTTGCCTTTCTCCCTGCGGATGGCAATGCGCTGGTTCAGAGTCTTGACAAGACTCAGCCATTCGCGGCAGTCGCCGGAATGAAGTGCCTTGGAGTAGGAGATCTCCTGCTGGCGGGCGCTCTGCTCCGGAAGCGTCTCGATGTGGGGGATGTCCTCCAGCAGCTGTCTGGTCTCCTCCGGGGAGATCAGATCGCGCATGATCACCTTCTGGTTGTCGACAGGTGTCATGATCTTGCAGGACCGGTCATGAAGAGGACGAAGAATATAGCAGGTACGTCCTACTGCTGTTCCGGTGGAAGGATCCATCACTTCTGTTCCCATAACTTCACAAACGCCACTGTTGCCGTATGAAATATAATCGCCAACGCTATACACTGCAACTCTCCTTTCTTCCGGTCTCGTGAATCTTACATTCAGAAACGAATGAAAACTAGTAATATCCTATTGACATATTATCTATACTCTGTTATTATATCCGATTTTATTCCGGAAAGATATGGACCGAAACGGACAAATTATCTGTCAAAAATGAGGATTCACTGGCAAAATTGGACAACCGGAAACCGGGCTGCGGACGGCTTTGACAGATCCGGTGACGGCTAATATACTGAAAAAGCCATCCTGCACAGGCGCATTGATGGTGATAATGTCAAATGAGGAGGTTTCATGAGACAATTGGAGAAGATTGCCGTTATCAGGAGCGATTTTCCGGAGAAGTTCGGGATCCCGAGACAGAGCGGGATCATAGAGGAGCTGAAGGCGGAGATCATATTTGAACCGCCTTACCGCGATCCAAACTGTGTAATGGGACTGGAAGATTTTTCTCATATCTGGCTGATCTGGGAGTTCTCGGGAAACCTGGAGGCAGGGTGGTCGCCGACGGTCATTCCACCCAGGCTGGGGGGCAGGATCCACAAGGGGGTCTTTGCAACCAGGTCTCCGTTCCGGCCCAATCCTGTGGGACTGTCCTGTGTGAAACTGGACGGCATCGAGATGCGCCAGGGAACCGGTCCGGTACTCCATGTGTCCGGAGCAGATCTTCGGGACGGAACACCGGTCTATGACATCAAGCCCTATATCCGGTATACAGACTGTCATCCCGACGCAGTGAGCGGATTTGCTGATGAGGTGAAGGATTACCGGCTGGAAGTCGTGTTTCCGGAAGAACTCCTCAACAAACTGCCTGCACAGAAGAGAGAGGCGGCCGTGAAGATCCTGTCCGAGGATCCCAGACCGGCTTACCAGAATGATCCGAAGCGCCGTTATGGAACTGCGTTTGCAGGATGGGATATCCGTTATCATGTGGACGGCCGGGTACTGACGGTCTGTGAAGTCGTTCCCTATTCAAAACCAGCATCGACATTCTGACCGCAATGCTGCGAGCCAGTGATGCGGGGCAGGCCCAGACAGAACAGATATTATGGAGTATGTTGAATATATCGATAAAACAGAATATGTAATCCTCTATCGGATGTACGGGAGCGGTGCGATCGCTGAGATTCCGGCATCGGTTGCCGGAAGACCGGTGAGAATGCTTGCGGATCATCTGTTTGCAAATGAACCCTCAGCACTCTATCCGAAGTCTCAGATCATGCGCGCTGTGTTCAACGGAACGCAGTATGTTGAGGCGCCGGAATATGGTTCTGCTGCCGGAACGTCTGATGGAGATGAACCTGCGCTCGCAGGCGTGTCTCTCGAGATCATCCGCATCCCGGAAGGCGTGGAGGGGATCGGAAACTATGCTTTCTATGGATGCTTTCAGCTCAGGGAGATATCGTTTCCATCCACCATGACACGGATCGGATACGGTATGTTCAATGGCTGCCGGCAGGTCTGCCGTCTGTATTTCGCACAGGATCCATCGGACCGCGACAGCCTGAACCCTTCGGTGATGAAGGAAGTGCTGGATGCAGTTACGAATCAGATCGAAGCGGTTGTTACGCGGGATGACATAGAGCAGTGGCGTCTTACATTTCCGGATTATTATGAGGAAGGGAAGGAAAACACGCCTGCCCGGATCATTGATATCGTCTACCACGGTACCGGATACAAGTACAGAAACTGCTTCCTGTACAGACAGATCCAGTTTGAGAAGTATGATGCGGTTTTCCCGTTTGCAGCGGCGCAGGAGAGTGCATCCGTCTGTATCTCCATCATTCGCAGTCGTCTCCGCAGCGGGCCGGAACCGAAGGAGGAGTGGAAATATCGATATATCGATTATCTTCGTTCTGAGAAAGAACTGCTGATCGACACGATCCTTGCCGACACGGAATTCGATCCGGTAGGCGAGCTGGAAGTCCTGGACAGCGCAGGATATTTCACATCGAGAAATATCGATGCGTTCATCGGACGTGCTTCAGACCGGAAGCGGTCGGATGCAGTCAGTTTTCTGATGGATGTAAAGCGCAGAAGGTTTGCCCCGCAGCGAAAATCGAAATATGAGTTATAGACGGTTACGGCTATGGATGTAAGAGAAGATATCGGGCTCAGATTCATACAGGTCTCGGAACAGATCCTGACTGCGAGCCGAAACGAACTGTATATGGACCAGCATTATCTGGCGCTGGCACTGGGAGGCCTTGAATTCTCGGTCACGACACAGCTGGACGGAGTCGGTACGGATGGAGAACATCTTGTGGTGCACCCGAAGGTACTGGCAGAGCTGTTTCAGAAAAACCGTCTCCTGGTGAACCGTATCTACCTTCACCAGGTCTATCACTGCCTGTTCCGCCATATCTTCAAGCGGATCCGCCTGAAACCGGAATACTGGATGGTTGCCTGTGATATCGCCGTGGAACTGCTGATCGACAGCCAGAATAAGAGATCCACCAGGACACCCAGGAGTCGTTTCCGGGAAAATGTCAGGGAGGAACTGTCCAAAAGTCTCAGGGTCCTGAACGCGGAAGGGATCTACCACGTCCTGACCGCCGGTCCGGAGGATCCTGCCAGGCTGCTCCGGCTGCAGCAGGAGTTCTGTGTGGATAACCACAGTCTATGGCCGGCGTGGAAGCTGGATGAGAAACATCCGAAGCTTCCGCCCAGGAGTATGATCCTGAAGAAGAAATGGGATGACATATCGAACAAGACGCAGACGGACATGGAATCCTTTTCAGCCGAGGCCGCTTCCGGCGGGGGAGATCTTCTGGAGGAGACGAAGGTAGAAAACAGGGAACGGTATGAATACCGCTCATTTCTCCGGAAGTTCGCTGCCATCCGCGAGGAGATGCATATCGACATGGATTCCTGGGACAGTATCCTGTATTCCCTTGGTCTTGAGATGTACGGGAACATGCCTCTCATTGAACCTGTGGAAACAAGGGAAGTAAAAAAGATCGATGAGTTTGTAATCGTGATCGATACTTCCATGTCAGTCTCGGGAAGGCTGGTGCACAGCTTCCTGGAACAGACGTACAGTGTGCTGAGCGAGGCCGAGAGCTATCTGCATAAAGTGAACATACGGATCCTTCAGTGTGATGAGGAAGTCCTGTCTGATGTGAAGATCACGTCGCAGGAAGAACTGGAGGAGTACATGGATCACTTCCGTCTTCTGGGAGAGGGAGGGACCGATTTCAGACCGGCTTTCGAATATGTGGAGAAACTGATTCTGGAAAATGAGTTCCAGGATCTGAGAGGACTTCTGTACTTTACGGATGGCAAGGGGATCTACCCGAAGAAGAGACCGCCGTTTGAGACTGCGTTTATCTTCTGTGAAGAGAGCTGTGAGGCGTCCCAGGTACCGCCCTGGGCGATCCGTCTGATCCTGCCGAGGGAGGATCTGGAAGTGGATTCGAAGGAAATGAAGGATGCCCGGTTTATCTGGGCACAGGATGAGGTTTGACTATGAATATCAGACGTGCGAAGCAGGAGATCATGGACAGCATCGCAGCTTATCTGGAAAAGGATGAGTACGGAGAGTACAGGATACCGGAGATCCGGCAGAGGCCGGTGCTCCTGATGGGACCTCCGGGGATCGGCAAGACACAGATTATGGAACAGATCGCCTCAGAGTGTGACCTTGCCCTGGTGGCCTATACCATCACGCACCACACCAGGCAGAGTGCGGTGGGACTTCCATTTATCACCCAGAAGGAATACGGCGGACGCAGCTTCCAGGTCACGGAGTATACCATGAGCGAGATCATCGCTTCTGTCTATGACCGGATGGAAGCATCCGGCAAGACAGAAGGGATCCTGTTCATCGACGAGATCAACTGTGTGTCTGAGACGCTGGCGCCGACCATGCTTCAGTTCCTGCAGCAGAAGACTTTCGGAAACCAGAAGGTCCCGAGCGGATGGATCATTGTCGCGGCCGGGAATCCCCCTGAATATAACAAGTCGGTGAGGGATTTCGACGTAGTCACGCTGGACCGTGTCAAGGTGATCGATGTGGAGCCTGACTTTGAAGTCTGGAAGGATTATGCATACAGCGTCGGGATCCATAATGCTGTGATCTCTTACCTTGATATACACAGGGAGAATTTTTTCAGGTGCGAGACTACCGTGGACGGCAAGCGCTTTGTCACAGCAAGAGGCTGGGAAGATCTGTCCGAGATCATCCGTGCGTATGAAATGCTCGGAAAGAAGGTGGATACCGAGGTGACGGTCCAGTATCTGCAGTATCCGAAGATCGCGCAGGACTTCTCCAATTACCTTGAATTGTTCTACAAATACCAGAAGGATTATCAGGTTGACAGTATCCTGTCCGGAACGATCCCGGATGGAACACTCAACAAGCTTCGATACGCTCCATTTGATGAGCGTCTGCAGATCGTGTCCCTGCTGCTCTCCAGACTGGGCGGGCAGTTCCGTGCAGCCCGCATGAAGGATACGGAAGTGTCTCACATATTCGAGTTCCTGAAGGGCTGCCGCAGTGAGGCGGATCCGTTTTGCGAAGCTGGTCAGAAACAGGAGCCATCCTGCTTTGCTTCCATCTATGAGAGCCGTCTGAAAGAGCTCCGCACACAGGTGCAGCAGCGGATCGAAGCAGGCCAGAATGAGAAAGAACTCAAAGAGGAGTACAGAGGCGTCTTCCGCATGCTGGATGCGTGGATTCCTGCGGTAAAGAGCGCCGGGGAAGATGCATGGGAGATGCTGCGGGAGAAGTTCGCCGGGGTGCGCAGCAGCCTGGATGAAGACATGCAGAAAACCGGAGATATGCTGGAATATGCGTTTGACTTTATGGAAGCTGCCTTCGGGGAGAGCCAGGAGATGGTATTCTTCATCACCGAGCTTTCCGCGAACGCCAATGCGATGTGGTTTATTGGCGAAAATGAATGTCCACGGTATTACCGCTACAACAAATCGCTCCTGTTTGAAGACAGGAGCGCGGAAGTCAGAAAGCAGCTGGATGAAATCTATGGCGAAATGATCGGGGAGGGAGATACCTACCGGATCTGAGCGCAGCCTTGTGTATGCATGATAAAAACAGGCCTCCATACCATGGAGACCTGTTTTTTATACCTTCAGAAGAGCCCTGCACAGATCGATCTTTCCCGGAACGCTCTCATAGAATGCAACCGTTCCCTGCGAACTGCGGTCTGTCAGCAGGTCTTCCTGTGTCAGCCTGCGCATCAGTTCTCTTGCAGTGCCTGCGCCGCCGTCGAAGATCCGGACCTGATCGCCGGCAATCTTACGGATGAGCGGCTTTACGAACGGATAGTGGGTGCATCCCAGGACGATGGCGTCTGCAGAATATCTGCTCAGGTACGGCCCGAGCAGTTCCTTGAGATAGTTTTCAACCTGTGGGGTGTCGAGGCAGCCCATCTCCACGAATTCCATCAAACCCGGGCATCCCAGGGGAATCACATCTGCCTTGTCACTGTAGTGACCAAGCAGTTCATGGAACTTGGCAGCACTCACCGTCAGGGGCGTTGCCATGACGATCACGGTCGGATGCTCTGCCATCAGGGCAGCCGGTTTCAGGGCCGGTTCGATGCCGATGACAGGGATATCTGTGTAGATGCTTCTCAGAGCCTGGATCGCAGCACTTGTAGCTGTATTGCAGGCGATCACCAGGGCCTTGATCCCCTGTCTGTAGAATCGCTCTGCGTGACCCAGTGTCAGAGCGCGGATCTCCTCTACGGTTTTCGTACCATAGGGAGCATTGGCGGAATCTCCAAAATATACATAGTTTTCACGGGGCATCAGAGCGAGCGCTTCGCGCAGCACGCTGATCCCGCCCACACCGGAATCAAAAAAAGCAATTGGCAGGTTTCTTTTATCCATGGATGAGTCTGACCTCACAAGTCTGATTTACTGTTCTGAAAAATAATCATCGCCGAGAACTACGGGCATGCCGCCATCAAGTGCATATCGGACGGCTTCTTCCGCGACAAAGAGAGCTTTCGCGTTGGTTTTCTCCGTGATCTCGGATTTTACCTGGTGCAGTGACTGGACCGGAAGCATCGTCTCTATCTCCACCATATCAGTGTAGGACGTATCGGTCACGGGAAGCCCTTTCTGTCCGAGAACGTACTGAATCTTTCCGATCCCGTTGTAGTCCGTACGGATGCGCAGCCGGAAGCCTTCGATGCACTCTGAAATGGTACATGCGTTCAGTCCTTCCTGCACAGCCCGGGAATATGCCCGCACAAGACCGCCGGTGCCCAGAAGCACACCGCCGAAATAGCGCGTCACGACCACACAGATATTGGTGACATCTGCGCCGGACAGTACGGCCAGCATAGGCCGCCCTGCTGTTCCGGCCGGCTCACCGTCATCTGAGCAGCGGGTGAATTCACCGCGCTGACCGATGATCATGGCCGAGCAGTTGTGCCTTGCATCCCAGTACTGTTTTCGCAGCGAAGCGATCATGTCGTTGGCTTCTTCCGGTGAGCGCACCGGAGAAACCGTTGCGATGAATCTTGATTTTTTCTCAGTGATCTCGGCAGTTCCGCCTTTTAAGAGTATCTTCACGTTTACAAAAACCTTAAGGAATTCCACATATAGTTCCAACGATAAGGTTATACAATAATCTGAGTGACACCGTCAACCAAACCTGCCCCAGACTGTGAAAGGCAGTGTGCTTATGTATGACTACACGAGAAACGGCATAGAGAGAAAAACGCGCCCCCGAACCGGGAGAAAAGTGACCCGCAAGGTCATTTCGTCAGTCCTGAAGATCACTCTTCTTGCAATCCTGATCGTCATGATCGGAGCGGGGGTCTATGTATTTACACAGATATCGGGGATTATCCGGCGTGCTCCGGATATCTCTTCGATGACGCTTGCTCCGACGCAGGCAGCCACTTATATCTGCAACCAGGAGGGGAAGAGGATCCAGAAGCTGACACTTCCTGAAGCGAACCGGGATCTTGTCAGGCTGTCGGATGTCCCCAAGGACCTTCAGCACGCAGTTGTCGCCATTGAAGATGAGCGCTTCTATGAGCATCACGGCGTGGATCCGAGAGGAATCATCCGGGCGGTCTACCAGGGCGTCACCAGCGGATCCTTTTCACAGGGTGCAAGTACAATCACGCAGCAGCTTCTGAAAAACAGTGTATTTCCGGGGTGGATGTCAGAATCCACATTTGCCCAGCGACTGGAAAGAAAGCTGCAGGAACAATACCTTGCTCTGAAACTGGAGAAGATAATGAGCAAGGACAAGATCCTGGAGAACTATCTGAATATGATCAATCTGGGAGCGGGATGCTACGGGGTCCAGGCTGCGGCGTACCGGTATTTCGGAAAATCTGTCAGTGACCTGACCCTGTCGGAAGATGCCGTGATTGCAGGCATCACGCAGAACCCGACTGCATACAACCCGATCGTGAATCCGGATAAGAACGAGACAAGGCGCAAGATGGTTCTGGATGCCATGCTGAGACAGGAATATATAACCCAGGCTCAGTATGAGGAAGCGCTTGCAGATAATGTATATGAACGTATACAGAACAATGTGCAGGCGGTTGACACGACCAGTTCGATCTACACCTTCTATCAGGATGCGCTGATCGATCAGGTCATGGACGATCTTCAGAAGGAACTTGCCTACACTTATCAGCAGGCTTACGAAGCTGTCTATTCCGGAGGACTTCGGATCTATTCCGCCCAGGATGACGCAGTCCAGAAGGTCTGCGATGAAGAGTTTGAGAATGCTGCCAATTTCCCGGCCGGGACCAGGGTCGGTATCGACTATGCGCTGAGTGTACAGGACGCGGATAAGGTCGTGACGGACTACGGGAACAGTGATCTGCGTGCCTGGGTGAGGAGCACATCAGACAGCTCATTTAACCTTATGTATGCTTCGGCGGGGGAGGCAAAAGCCAGTGCCGCCGCCTTCCGGGAATCTGTGGTGAAAGAAGGGGATACGGTCCTTGGCGAGAGGATCACAGTCACGCCGCAGCCCCAGGCTTCCTGTGTTGTGATCGACCAGTCTACCGGACTGGTAAAAGCCCTGGTGGGTGGAAGAGGACAGAAGGAGGCAAGCCTTACTCTGAACCGTGCATCCTATACCATGCGCCAGCCTGGGTCCACTTTCAAGATCCTTACGACCTATGCCCCTGCAATCGACAGTAAGCAGATGACGCTTGCATCGACGGTTGTCGATGAACCGTATAATTATGAATTCGGTACGGCAGTCAACAATGCCGGCGGTACCTACCAGGGAGAAGTGACGCTGCGGGATGCGATCGCTCAGTCCATCAACGTTGTGGCTGTGAAAGTCCTGACCGCCATAACTCCTCAGGTGGGATATGATTACGCGAGAAAGTTCGGAATCACTACACTGACGGATCATCTGGAGACAGACAGCGGGATTCTGACGGATGTCGGACAGACACTGGCACTTGGCGGGATCACCCGCGGTGTGACCAACCTGGAACTGACAGGAGCATATGCATCCATTGCCAACCTCGGACATTACATAGAACCGAAGTTCTATACGGAGGTCATTGATCAGTATGGAGAGGTGATTCTGGACAACACAGACCCGAAGAGCCGCACTGTCATCAGTGAGGGGGCTGCGCAGGTTCTGACATCTGCGATGGAAGATGTCATATCCGATGAAAACGGAACAGGCCACGGTCTGATCAATCTGGGACAGATGCCTGTCGCAGGCAAAACGGGAACAACTTCCGAATGGCGCGACAGCTGGTTTGTCGGATACACGCCGTATTATACGTGCGGGATCTGGGCAGGATACGATAACAATGAGAAGATGCCGGATGAAGGCCTCTATCATACATACAGCAAGATCCTCTGGAATTCGATCATGAATCGTCTGAATGCAGGACAGACGATCCGGACATTCCGCACTACCGGGGATACGGTCAGGATCGAAGTGTGCAGACAGAGCCATATGGCTGCGGCACCGGGGTGTACGGACCGGTATGAAGAGATTTATATCCAGGGAACCCAGCCGATGAATCTCTGTAATATTCACGGGAGCGGTGCATCCGTTACCGGACAGCCTGACCTTCCCTCTTCAGACGGACAGAATATCACGATCTTCAATGTGGACCAGACGACGCTGAACACATCGGATGTACAGCCCGATACGACTGCGCAGCAGGATCAGAATTCAATCCCGGATCAGGATGTGATCCCCTATCAGGATACGTATCCTGACCAGGATATAAGCCCGGATCCGTATGCGGTTCCGGATCAGACGACGATCCCGGATCAGGATACGATCCCGGATCTGGAAGTGACTACGCAGGACTCGGCAGTGATCACGATCCTGAACTGAGAACAGAGAAAAAGCACCGTGCAGATCAACCTGCACGGTGCTTTGCTCTCAAACCGGTATACAGTATTCATTTCCTGAAGCTGAACCGCTGATACCATTTCTTCTTCTGGGGCGGTGCTTCCAGCTTGCCGCGGATCGCCTTGACATCCATGATGTAGATGCCGCTGATGGTTGCCTTGACTTCT
>OMSN01000167.1 GCA_900313765.1 uncultured Eubacteriales bacterium | reverse complement strand
CGACGGAAAAAGTCGACGGTTACGACGTCGCAACTTTTCAGACTCCCACTTTGCCGGATACAACCATTCAAGTGGTTGGCTCTAACGACGTCGTGGAAGCTATTATGATCAACCTGGCGGAACCTCGATCGGAGGCGGTACGGTGGAGATTCCGCCTTATGCGGTCCTGATCCTGTTCGTGATCGCAATGGCGGTCGTCATAGTGTTCTCCCTGCTGAGGGGCAGAATGAAGGAGACTGTCCGTGCCGAGATCTCAGCGGTCGCGGCTCTGGTTGGTTTCATCAGTGCAGTTGTCTCAGCTTCCAACGGTATGAATACCGTGCTGAGCGAGATGAAGAAAGTCACTGCAGGCTATGGCCTGATTGTCATTGCCATAATGAGCCTGGTCCTGGTCCTGTTCGGACTGTATGATCTTCGCAGGAGCAAGGTACTCTGCGCACTGGACTTCATGGTCCTTCCGGGATTCCTGTACTTTGTCATCAACAACTATATCCCGATGTTTGGCATCTATATCGCCTTCAAGAAGGTTGACTATTCCAAGGGCCTGTGGGGAAGTGACTGGGTCGGATTCGACAACTTCAAGTACCTGTTCTCCACATCGGATGCTTTCATCATCACCAGAAATACGATCCTTTACAACGTCGCGTTCATCGTGCTCGGACTTCTGTCCGGTATCGTTGTCGGTATCTGCCTGTCTGAGGTTTACAACAAGTTCTTCCGCAAGACCTATCAGACAGCGATCCTTCTTCCGCAGCTGATCTCATTTGTCATCGTATCCTACATTGTCTATGCACTGCTCAGCAATGAGACGGGTATGATCACAAAACTGATGGGAGGTTCGGTGAACTTCTACGCGGAGAAAAAATACTGGCCGTTTATCCTGATCTTCATCAACATCTGGAAGCAGCTGGGTTACAACGGCATTGTGTTCCTGTCCTCCATTATCGGCATCGACTATGGCCTGTATGAGGCGGCCAGAGTGGACGGCGCAACGAAATGGGAACAGATCCGCTCGATCACCCTTCCGCAGCTGAAGCCGACGATCATGACGCTGTTCCTGCTGCAGGTAGGACGTATCTTCTATTCGGACTTCGGACTGTTCTATCAGGTCCCGCTGAACGCAGGAGCCCTGCTGGATGTGACGAACACGATCGACACTTATGTATATCGCTCATTGATGGTCAATAACAATATCTCGATCGCATCTGCTGCCAGTACCTATCAGGCTGTAGTCGGATTCGTTCTTGTCCTGGCTGTCAACATGATCGTCCGCAAGGTCGACCGCGAGAATGCAATGTTCTGAGGAAGGAGGAAAATATGGAAACAACAGGTGTAAAAGGCACTGGCGATAAGCAATTCCAGGTGCTGATCAATGTGATCCTGATTATACTGACACTGCTTGCAGTGCTGCCGTTCCTTCTTCTGCTCTCATCGTCACTGACTGATGATACGATGCTGATGAAGTTCGGGTACAGTTTCATACCGAGGAAATTCTCCACCTATGCATATAAGTATCTGTTCACGACAAACGGAGCCAATGTAATCCGTTCCTACGGAATCACGATGCTGGTGACGGTCATCGGAACCGCGATCTCCCTGATCCTGGCACCGATGCTTGCATATCCCCTTGCGCGCCGTGACTACAAGAGAGCGAAGTTATTTACCTTCCTTGTGTTCTTTACAATGCTGTTCAACGGCGGTATCGTTCCGTCCTACATCATGTGGACACAGACCTTCCACGATCGAAGCTGCCAAGATCGACGGAGCCAGTGAATGGACGATCTACTTCAAGATCGTACTTCCGCTGTCCCTTCCGATCCTTGCTACAGTCGGACTGATGGTTGCCCTGGGTTACTGGAATGACTGGACCAACGGTCTGTACTATATCACAGAGCAGAGACTCTACTCTCTGCAGCTTCTGCTCAAGAGCATCATCGATAACATCAGGAACCTCGCGTCCCTGAGCGTCAATACAGGATCGGCAGCGGCGCAGATGCCCAGCAACTCGATCCGTATGGCTATGGCTGTTATCGGTGTTATCCCGATCATGGCACTGTATCCGTTCTTCCAGAAAGTATTCGTTGCAGGTATCTCACTTGGCGGCGTCAAGGAGTAAATAAGGAGGGAACGCTATGTTTGATCAGTTCCTGATAAGAGAGGATTCTCTTGAGAATGTGTCAGAGAACGGACGTGTGACCGGATTCAGGTTTGCGGTTCGGATCGCGGATTACCGGGGATGCTTTCTCTCTCTGCACAACGGTTATTATCTGATCGTGGATGGTACAGAATATCCCAATGAACTGCAGAAGTTTCAGATCAATGGGAAAGAACCGCGTACTTATGAAGAACTGAAGACGTGCTGCTGGGAACACTGGGATTATGATGATGAAGGCTATGTCTATGTACAAAAAGACGGCGGCCTTGAGGAAGGAATGCATCATATCGGTATCCAGCAGTCCATCCTGGCACAGTATGGATATATGCCCTGGGACGAAGAGTGGGTCCTGCATCCGCCCATCCCGGGAAGCGGCCAGGGCGCGGGCAAGACGGAGACCGTCAGTTTCTTTGATCTTGCCCTGTCACAGGGAGGAAATAAGTAATGGCGATCAAAAGAGGAGTTTCCCTGTACAGCTATCAGCAGTCTCAGTTTTTCAAGAAACTGGACTGGAAAGCCCAGATCCGTGAAGTGCGGGAAGGGCTTGGAACGGACGGGATCGAGATCATCAATGAACAGTTGATCCGGCATTACCCGTTTCCGTCAGAAGAATTCCTGTATGACTGGCGCAGCTATATGGCCCGCTATAACATGCAGGCAGTAACGATGGATGTGTATCTGGATGTTCATCAGTTCCGTGATCATGTGATGACGCACAGAGAAGCGGCAGAACATCTGAAGAATGACATCCGCCTGGCCGCAAAGATGGGCTTTAAAAACATCCGGACGCTGGTGCTGGTTCCGATCGACGTGATCGAGGCAGCGCTTCCGACGGCAGAGAAGTATAATGTGAAGATCGGCAAAGAGATCCATGCTCCGTGGCCGATCAAGCCGGGCAATTTTGTCCAGCCCAAGAAAGGCATGGCGGCAGGCATCAACTTCCGGGCAGTAGACGAGATCGTGGAACTGCGCGAGAGGACAGGCAGCAGATATGTTGGTCTGGTACCGGATTTCGGTATCTTCCAGCATTCTCCCTCTGAAGTGGCGGTTGCTTATGTCAAGAGACATGCAAAGAAGCCGGAGGCTGTTGACTGGATCCTGGAAAATGCTACGGCATACGGACATGATGAACTGATCGATGCGGTGGATGAAAAGTTCCCGGATCATGGTATCCCGATCAATAACATCGACCGTATGGCACTGCACAAACCGTGCTGTGCCCCTGAGGATCTGATCGATATCATTCCGTATATCGTCAGTATCCACGGCAAGTTCTACAATATGACCGAGATTCCGGGCAGGCCGGGGTGCTACGAGGATAAATGCATTGATTATGAGACACCGATGAAGTATCTGCGGGAGCAGGGATTCGACGGCTACATCAACTCGGAATTCGAAGGACAGAGAGATCAGCAGGATATGGGAATAGAGGGACTTGTTGACGAAGTGGAACAGGTCCGCAGACACCATGAGATGCTGAAGAGACTCTCCGGGTGACACTATGTTTCAATACGACAATCCGTTTTTTCAGGGAGTAAGAAAGCTTCTGGGGCTGATATCACTGTGCGCAGTGTTTCTCCTCTTCTGTGTACCTGTCTTTACGGCAGGTGCGTCCTTCGCCGCGCTCTATGAGGCGGTCGAGAAGAACATGAAGCATGACAGAGGATATCCTGCCCAGGAATTCTGGGCAGAGTTCCGGAAAAACTTCAAAAGAGCGACGCTGTGTTTCCTGGTGATCCTGGCTGCAGCCGGCATCTGCGTTACGGACCTGCGCATCCTGCAGGTGCTTACACAGGCGGGGAAGGGGTATGCAGGGATTACGGTTGTCTTCTATGTATTTCTGATACTGATCGCAGTCTGGGCGGTCTGGGTCCTTGCACAGTGTGTAAGGTTCGAGAACACAACAGGCGCACTTCTGAAAAACGGACTTGTCCTGATGCTGTTCCACATCCCGTCTTCTCTGGGAATCCTGGGCATTCTGGCAGCAGGTGTAATGATCATATATCTGCTGCCGGTGTCGATACTGGTCATGCCGGGAGTGATGGTCTGGTTCATCACGATGCTGACTGAGAAAGTATTCCGGTCTCATATGACTCCGGAGCAGAGGCAGCAGTACGATGAGAATAACTGGATCTGAGACCGGAGAGAAGCGGCCTGGTGCATACAGCCGGGAGGAGTGGATGGAACGACTGACTTTCAGACAGAGACTGAGATGGTTTGCGGATTATTACCTGTTCAAGGTGATCCTGATTACGGCAGGAGCAGTGCTTGCATTCATTCTGCTGAAACATGCGATGGCACCGGGATATGAACCGGAGGCGCAGATCCTGGTCATATCGAAAGTCAAAGGGGACTATTCGGCGGCTGAGGATCAGCTGGCCGAGAAGATGGGATATTCGAGATCGGACCATGCGGTCCATATCGAATATATGGAAGAGAGCACCGCATTTTCCAATGCTGTACTGGGTATGAAGCTTGCTTCCGGAGAGTTCGACGCAGTCATATCGGAGAGGGAACATTTTCATTTCTTCGAAGATTCCGGACTGCTTGCGGATCTGGAAGCGGTGTCCGGAGGAGAGATCCTGGATCTTCCCGAAGACAGGCTGATCCACTGCGACGGTGGTCAGACTCTTACGGAATCTTCTGATACGCAGGAGGATGTGATTCCCGGGGCGGTACTGCCGGAGCATTATATCTCCGGGATCCGTCTGGAAGGAAATGAGTTGTACTCTGTGTGTACAGAGTTTATGGACGATCCTGTTCTCGGGATTATTCAGTCAACCGATACTATGGAAGAGGAGAATGTGATCCTGCAGTGTGCATGCTGAAGGAAAGCATTTCCTCTGAAAACAGAATCGGGAACAGAGGATAATAAGGAGGATTGCAATGAAAGTACTTGGCATCTCCATGGGGAGAAAAAATGAACGTTGTGATATCTATTGCAAGCAGATTCTGATGGGTGTGGAAGCTGCTGCAAAAGCTTCCGGCAAGGATATCGAAGTTGAGTTCATCAACACTGTAACTATGGATATCGGACAGTGCCGCGGCTGCGGAGCCTGCAGCAAAGCACCAGATGGCAAGATCAAATGTATCCTGAAGGATGATTATCTGGAGCTGGAAGAGAAGGTTCTGGATGCAGACGGCATCGTGATCTGCGCTCCGGTCTATTCCGTAGGTATCGTCGGACAGCTGAAGAATTTCCTGGATCGTTTCGGAGCAGCTCATGACAGAGCTTCTATGATCGACGAGCAGAATAAGCGCAGGGAAGACGGACGCCCGCTTCTGGACGAGAGATACTTCAAGGACCGTTACTGCAGTTATGTGGCAGTTGGCGGCGCCTGGACTGAAGACTGGACCTGCCTGGGACTTCCGATGATGCATCTGTTCAGCTGCTCACAGACCATGAAGGTTGTCGGCCAGATCAATGCCAATGACCAGGGCCGCAAGACCAGCCCGTTCCTGGATCAGCCGATGATGGATGACATGTTTGCCATGGGTGAGAATCTTGCCATGGTTCGGCAAAGAGGGAACATGTCCGGTCTGCCATCTGAATCTTCTGATGGTGAACGGAACGGATACCGTGACCTGCCCGGTCTGCGGCATCCACGGCAAGATCACTGTTGCTGACGGAAAACTGAAGGTGAACTTCCCGCCCGAGCAGGTGAAGCGTGCCCGCAATACCATCAATGGCGTGAACGAACATCACGCTGAGATCGGTGAGATGATGCGCATCTGCATTCCGATCCTGCAGGAGAAGAAGGAATTCCTTGCGGAGAAGAAGAAAGAATACATGGCATACAAGCCGAAGTGGTCATAAAAAAGAGGGACAGCAGGATTGTTTTATCTTTCCTGAATAAAGAGGCTCTGCGCTGTGACAGCGCAGGGCCTCTTGCCTTGCCGTTTTAAAAAGGAAAAAGAAGACTTGAGCAATCTGTCTGTATACAGTACCCTGTGAAAAGGAACGCAGAGTGTGGCTACAGGTAGGAGCGGAGTTTTTCTTCCAGGGCTTCTCTGGTTCGAAGGCTCCCGATGTCTTCCAGCCGGTTCATTCTGTAGATGCCGCGTTTGATCCGGAAGATCAGCGGTCTGTCTTCCGGACGGAAGGCTGCAGTGAGAATGATCCGGATCCTGCAGTTGCCCCAGTTCATCCTGTGTTTCAGCATGGCGATGCACAGCTGGGTGCGGTCTGCGGGAATGAGGGCAAACTGGAAGAGCGCACCTGACTGGATGGCGTTGCTGCACAGTGATTCACGGTGCAGAAGAGATGCCGTGTATTCAGATCCGACAGCACCCGTTTCCACCAGCTCCAGGGACAGATTCTCGATCGCGGAGAAGACAGAGGAGAATTCGCAGTCTTCCTTCCAGATCGCGCTGTCGAACAGAGCTTCCAGGGAAGGCATCCTGGGGTAGAAGCGAAGGATCATATTTTCCTGAATATAGGTTTCGATGCTTCGAATGTCCGCCGGAGTGACATAGGGAGAGATCTCGACAACATCTGTTTCGGAACTGTCCGTGACCGGCTTGTGGACGGTAGACAGTACCAGATCCGTATCGCTGAAGTCGTATGAGCTCTTTGCGTTAACAGGCAGAAGAGCGGTCACGTTCAGATAGTTATCGAACGCGCCGAGGATCCGTCTCTTGATCGCCCAGGCGATCGACATGTGCTGGTGACAGAAGATGACGGTGCGGGGTTTGCATTCCGGGTGATGGCGCAGAAAGAATTCCAGCGCTCCGGACGTACAGTGTGCGATATGGAGGAGCTCCCACTCCGACAGGTGGGTTCCTTCCCGTTCGTTCCAGATATCTTCCAGCAGCCATGCAAGCTCTGTCTCTACGAGCAGATGCTGCTTGACCTGCTCAGGCCTGTTCTGGGAGACCAGACGGTGAACCGGCTCCAGAAGATAACGGATATCCTGCAGGAGTGTGATATAGAAGTCTTCATCATTGCGAAAGTCCAGATCATAGTGGTCCAGGATCGCCTGCAGATAAGCATCCGCCATACCGATGGCAGCAGGAGAGAACTCCATGCTGACCGTATCGAAGGAGAGCGTGGCGGGATCCATCATATGTCCGGA
>OMSN01000021.1 GCA_900313765.1 uncultured Eubacteriales bacterium | reverse complement strand
CCACACATATCTCTCAAGCAAAGTTGCCAGCATATGCCGCAGAGTGGATGCCTTCAGCCTCAGTCCTCCTGTCAGAAGACGGATCCTGTCATTCAGGATACAGAAAGCATAGAGTTCAAAGTCAAATGTTTTCCGGAGTTTTTCCAGGATCGCCAGCAGGATACGTTTATCCCACTCATTTGCAAATACCTCTGCCGACACTGTCAGCTCTGCGTAGTATATCTCCTTCGTTCCTCTCCCGGAGATCTTTTTAAACCCGTTCACTATTACTCCCCCTTATATGGTTTCTTTAACCCACCAGACCAGTTATACCCGGCCGCCGCCCTCACTCCAGAGAGGCGGCAACGCATATACTATCACCAGCCCGAACAAAGGTAAATGCGTAAAATGCACAATATTACATTGCTTTTGCGCAAAAATACAGGCCTTTTAAACCTCCGGACATACAAAAAGGACGGCCGGAACCGTCCCTTTTGTACTGGCATCGCCAATTTGTATATATTTTGTACCAAATTTCGTCAATTTATTCTGTAATCGTTGTTCCGTCCACCAGATACTGGTCGAAGGTCAGCCCGAACTCTGTACTGAGACTGTTCAGCGTCTGTATGATCGCATCTGCCTCATCTCCGTTAACCGGCATCGGCTGGTAATTGTTGATGGACCTGTCACTGCTGACACGGATCGGGATGATACTGATATCATCCTCTGACTCCAGTCCGTCCGGAGTAAATGTAAAGGTCTGCTGCCAGATCATACTGTCATACGAATGCGGATTGGCATTGCCGCCGAAGCAGAAATTCGCCAGTCCGTAGACGATGTATCTGCCATTGTATTTCTCGACCGGAAGCAGCATATGCGCATGAGTTCCGAGTACGAGATCTGCGCCTGCATCAACCGCAGCATGCGCCAGCTGTCTCTCAAAATCATCCAGAGTCGTTACCAGTTCAACACCCCAGTGGAAATGAATGATGACCAGATCTGCTCCGTTCTCTTTCGCCTCAGCTATGGTGCTCTGGACAAGATCCATACTTTCCAGTCCGTTTTCCAGCGCATAGATGCCGATGAATGCGGTCTTGACTCCATTCAGGTCCATGTAGGAGATGTCTTCCCCTGAGCACCAGTTCACTCCTGCCGCATCCAGCGCGTCCTTCGTATCCTGTGTACTCTGATCTCCGTAGTCATAGGTGTGGTTGTTCGCAAGCGTCACAACCTCTATGCTGCCTTCATTGAGGATCTGCGCAAACGACGGATCCGCCTTAAATGCAAACGGTTTATCCTTTCTGTAGCTCTCATCCAGGGTTGTCAGCGTTCCTTCGAAATTCGCAAAGGTCGCGTCATCCTGACTCAGGATCGGCTTCACCTTCTCGAAGAAATAACTGTTGCCGTACATCGCCTGATAAGCGTTGAAGCTGGTATTCTGACTGAGATTGACATCCGTTCCCAGTGTGCAGTCACCGACCGCAGAGATCGTCACGCTCCGGTCCGCCTTGACGGATACCTTTGCCGTCGCCGCGTCCAGACCGTCCGCAGAGGCTGTGATCGTCGTATCTCCCTCACTGATTCCGGTCAGGACATTGCCGTTCACCTTCGCAATCTTATCGTTTTCAATCTCAAAGGTCAGATTATTGACAAATGCATTCTCCGGTGTGGTGACGATCTGCAGTGTCGTCTCAGATCCAGGGAAGATGCCGTACCGTTTCTGTCCGAACGCGATCTGCGTCGCAGGGACCATCGCTGATATGGCCGGTGTGGAACTGTTCCCCGCCTCGTCTACCGCGTAATAGGAGATGACCTCATCCGGATTCGCCGGGATCGGTTCTGTGTACTCCTCATACATCGGCACAGTGGACAGTCCGTCTTTTCTGCCTACATAGATCGCCTTGACGCCGGTTTCCTTATCTTCTGCAGTCAGCTCGATGGTGCCGTTCTTCTCGGTAACGGTCACTACCGGCGGCTGAGAGTCCACATAAGCGAGAGTGATATCTGCACTGCGCACCTTGTCGGTGGACACAACCATCATCTCCAGAGCACCGGTCTGCGCATGATAGTCAAAATCCACAGTCCTGCCCTGTTTGATATCAACATTTTCCCCGTTGATCGTGATCGACTGGATCGTCTCCGGGGCTTTGACCCGCAGTGAGACATCGCCTTCCGGGGTAAATGAATCCGGCTGAGACAGGATCTGGACCGTCAGATCCTGATCTACCCGCACCACCGCGCGCCTCTTACTCTTCAGATTCGGCAGAATCAGCGCAATGGCTGCGAGCACGACAATCAGGACCAGAAGCGCCGCCAGTCCGATCAGGCACTGTTTTCTGTGAACATAGACAAAGTTCCTGATCCGGAGCGAGGTTTCATTTGGCTCCTTCTCCCTGGGCGGTTCTCCGGACGGATTACCTTCTGCTTTCCTGCGGAATCTCTTTCTGCTCTTTGTCTTCTTTGAATTCTCTTTGTCTTTTTTCTTAGTCTTCATGCCAGGCAGAAACTTCCCGGCTTTAAACTGCGGCAGAGGTCCGGTGGTACCCGGATCCAGCGGAATCACTTCCGCTTCCTTGTTATTTGCTTTCTCTTCCAGATCTATGACTTCGATTCTTTTTTCCGGTTTGGGCTCACTGGCCTCTTCCTCCCCGGCAGCTTCTCCGTCATCCGGCAGCTCTTCACGAAAGTCCCTGTCGTCCGGCAGTTCTTCACGAAAGTCCCTGTCATCCGGCAGTTCTTCACGGTAGTCCCCGTCATCCGGCAGTTCTTCACGGTAGTCTCCGTCATCCGGCAGTTCTTCAAGGAAGTCTGCGTCATCCGGAAACTCTTCCCGGAAATCTCTGTCGTCCGGCATCTCCTCTCCGGATTCGAAGTCCTTATCCTTCTCTTCCGGGGACATGGAGCTGTCTGCCTTAGCCGGTTTCTTCTTTGTTCTTTTGAACAGATCCGAAAAAGATCCCTTTACTCTCTTCCTGCGTTTCCGGCCATTTTCCGGAGGCTCTTCCATGCGGCGCTTCCATTCCTCATCCGGGTCGGGTGTGGAATCAGCCGGCTCCTGCGATGATTCTTCGGTGCGTGCGGAAACTGCCGGCTCTTCAGTGGGTGCAGGGACTGCCTGCTCTTTACTGCCTGCTGAAACGGCCGGCTCCGTGCTGAGCGTGGAATCTGCAGGCTCTTCACTGTCTTCCGATTCCTCAGGCTCCTGAGCCTCTTCCTCTTCGTCCTCAGAATCTTCCTTCGGCCCTTTTTCACGCAGGCGCTCCGTCAGAGAGGCGAAACCGCCTTTTATCGCACCAAGTGCAGAGCGCAGCGGATTGCTGTCATCCGGAATGATCCCGTCTCTGAATTCGTCCGAGTCGGACATGTAGTCCGGATCTTCTTCTCCGGTCTCATCTGAATCCTCTTCCTCCTCATAGGGGGCATCCGTGCTCAGACGCGGTCTTTCATATTCCCAGTTGAGGTCCAGATCATCCGCGCTCTCTCCGAATTCTTCCTCGGTGAGATCCTGTGACTGGGCAAGAAGGTCCTCCTCAAGGTCTGAAGAAAAGCCGGACTTGGCCTGGAGTTTGGCCTCTTCGACCACCTCCCGGGCCATACGCTCTGCTTCGAGACGCCTCGCCTCTTCCGCCGCCCTGGCCTTCTCTTCCTCTCTGGCACGCTTCCTCGCTTCTTCTGCCTCGGCTCTCTCCTTCGCCCTTCTGCGGCGCGCAGCTTCAGCCGGCGTGTCCATGTGAATCTTCACGACCTTGCTGCGTACTGCTGTGCTCTCATCGGAATTCTTTTTGAGTTCCTGAAGCAGTTTTTTGATCTCTTCGTTATCCATTCTGTGCTTCTCCCGATTCAGGGTTACATAGTATCATGCAGGCCGGACGCCCGCCTTGTCATTTCCAAACTCAGCTAAAATAAGCAACGCCGCTCTCGAATACCTTCATATCCTGTTCTCCGCTGATATTGACCGCAACGCCTTTTCCCCGCCGCTCGATATGAGCCATCTTTCCGAAGATTCTTCCGTCCGGACTGGTGATTCCCTCGATGCATGCGTAGGAACCGTTCACATTCCACTGAGGATCTGCAGTGATCCTTCCGTCCGGGTCGCAGTACATAGTGGCGACCTGTCCATTTGCGAGCAGCTTCTGAATCCACTCTTCACTGGCGACGAATCTTCCTTCTCCGTGGGAGGCTGCATTGACATAGACGCCGCCATTCTGCGCCTGGCTGAGCCATGGGCTCTTGTTCGTCATGACCTTCGTACAGACCATCCGGGATATATGGCGGTGGATCGTATTGAAGGTCAGCGTCGGACTGTCTGCACTTCTGGGAGCGATCTTTCCTTCCGGCACCAGCCCCAGCTTGATCAGCGCCTGGAATCCGTTGCAGATGCCCAGGATCAGTCCGTCTCTCTCCTCAAGAAGTCTCGTGACACAGTCGCGGATCTTCGCATTGCGAAATGCGGTAGCGAAGAACTTTGCAGAGCCGTCCGGCTCGTCACCCGCCGAGAATCCGCCCGGGAACATGATGATCTGGGCTTCATCGATCGCAGATGCGAACTCGTCCACGGATTCCCTGATATCCTTCGAAGACAGGTTGCGGAACACCCGCACATCTGTCTCAGCTCCGGCTCTCTCAAATGCCTTCGCACTGTCGTATTCACAGTTCGTTCCCGGGAAGACGGGGATGAAGACTCTGGGACGCGCGATCCGGTGGCCGCACACATACACGGAGCCAGCCTTGCTGATGTCAAAGGGCTGTACATCCTGCGGAGCGGACGCTGTCGGATCCGGCTCATGTGCCGGTACAGAGCGGAAAGTTCTCTCCAGTGTACCGGTCCAGGTTCCGATCGCTTCATCGATGGATATCGATGTGTTTCTGTATTCAAGTCTCCCGGTATCCTCCACCACACCGACAACGGTATAGCGGGTATGAAGGTTGCCGGTCTCTCCGTCCTTCACCTCGCAGATGATGGCACCGAAGTCCGGGAAGAACAGGTCTTCCGGAGCCACATTGTGCTCGATCCGCAGGCCGAGCTTATTGCCGAAGGCCATCTTGCTCAGTGCTGTTGCGAAGCCCTGCGCGTCAACTGCGTAGGCACTCAGGATCCGCCCTGCCTTCACATCTTCAAAGAATGCACTGTACTGGCGCTTCGCATCCTCAAAGTCCGGTATGTCATATTGATCTCTGTCGATCTGTATCAGAACCAGCTTGCTGCCCGCCTTCTTGAGTTCCGGACTTATAATATTGCCGATCGTATTCACGTCTACGGCAAAGGATACCAGTGTCGGCGGTACATCGATCTCATCGAAAGATCCGCTCATGGAATCCTTGCCGCCGATGGACGGAAGGCCAAGCCCCATCTGTGCCGTATAAGCTCCCAGAAGAGCTGCTGCCGGCTGGCTCCAGCGTTTCGGATCCTCGCTCATCCTGCGGAAATACTCCTGGAAGGTAAAGCGGATCTTTGACCAGTCACCACCGGATGCGACGATCCTTGCCACCGATTCCATCACTGCGTAGACCGCGCCGTGATACGGGCTCCAGCTGGACAGATACGGATCAAATCCATAGGACATCATGGTGACTGTATCGCACTGCCCGTGATCCATCGGAAGTTTTGCCACCATCGTCTGCGTTTCCGTCAGCTGATATTTTCCGCCATAGGGCATCAGCACAGATCCTGCGCCGATGGAGGAGTCGAACATCTCGACCAGCCCCTTCTGGGAACAGCCATTGAGGTCCGCCAGTCTTCCGGTCCAGCAGTCTCTCACCAGGTTCTCATCGAGAGGTTTCTTCTCAAAGTACCTTCCTTCCTCGGAAGGCATCTCGATCTCCACATCCGTCTCCTGGTGCGCGCCGTTGGTATCCAGAAATGCTCTGCTGATATCCACGATCGTACGGCCGCGCCAGTTCATGACCAGCCTCGGAGACTGTGTCACGACTGCAACCTTCACCGCTTCCAGGTTCTCCTGGGCTGCGTATTTCAGGAATTCCTCTACATCATCCGGTCCGATGACACAGGCCATTCTCTCCTGGGATTCCGAGATTGCCAGCTCGGTTCCGTCAAGACCTGCGTATTTCTTCGGCACTCTGTCCAGATCGATCTCCAGTCCCGGTGCCAGTTCTCCGATCGCCACCGACACTCCGCCTGCGCCGAAATCGTTGCATTTGCGGATCAGTCTGGACACTTCCGGCCGGCGGAACATGCGCTGGAGCTTCCTCTCCGTCGGCGCATTTCCCTTCTGAACCTCAGCGCCGCACACTTCGATGGAAGATGTGGTATGTGCCTTGGAGGATCCGGTCGCGCCGCCGATGCCGTCGCGTCCTGTCCTTCCCCCCAGCAGAATGATCACATCACCCGGTCTGGAAGTCTCGCGGATCACATTTGCCCTCGGAGCCGCCGCCATGACAGCGCCGATCTCCATACGTTTTGCCACATAGTCCGGATGGTAGATCTCTTTGACATAACCGGTGGCAAGGCCGATCTGGTTGCCGTAGGAACTATAGCCGTGCGCAGCTTCCCTGACCAGCTTCTTCTGGGGAAGTTTGCCTCTCAGTGTTTCCGCCATGGATGCTCTCGGGTCGGCAGCACCAGTCACACGCATCGCCTGATACACATAGGTACGCCCTGACAGCGGATCACGGATCGCGCCGCCCAGGCAGGTCGCAGCTCCACCGAAAGGTTCGATCTCCGTAGGGTGATTGTGGGTTTCATTTTTAAAATTGATCAGCCACTCCTGTGTCTGTCCGTCGATCTCCACCGGCACTACGATAGAGCAGGCATTGATCTCATCCGTATCCTCCTGATCGTCCAGCAGGCCGGCCTTCTTCAGTTTTCTGGCTCCCATGGTCGCCAGGTCCATCAGGCATACGAACTTATCCTTCCTGTCCCCGTACACCTGCTGCCGGTCTTCCAGATACTTCCGGAACGCTGCCTCGATCGGCTCGCGGTAGTAGCCATCATCAAACGTCACATTCTTCAGCTCTGTGGAGAATGTGGTGTGACGGCAGTGATCAGACCAGTAGGTGTCGAGCACCCGGATCTCTGTCACAGTCGGATCCCTGTGCTCCTGCCCGGCATAGTACTCTCTGATGAAATGAAAATCACGGTATGTCATGGCCAGTCCCAGCGAATCATACAGTTCCCTGAACTGGTCTTCTTCCATGACAGTGAATCCGTCAAATGTCCGGATATCCTCCGGCTCGTCAAACTTCTGTTCCAGTGTCTCAGGCTTCTGAAGACCTGCAAGTCTGGAATCTACCGGATTGTAGCAGTACTCTTCGATTGCCTTCATCTCTTCATCCGTGATTCCGCCTTCCAGCACATAGACTGTGGCAGTCCGGATCAGGACCTCTTCATTTTCATTCAGGAAACGGATACACTGGACTGCGGAATCTGCCCTCTGATCAAACTGGCCCGGCAGATACTCAACCGCAAAGACTCTGTCTTCTTCCTTCTTTTCAAATGTTTCCTCATAGAGGATGTCTACCGGAGGCTCTGCAAAGACACATGTCTTAGCCTCTTCATAGACAGCATCAGAGATATTCTCCACGTCGTAACGTATCAGGATCCGGATCTTTGTCAGTCCGCCGATCTGAAGGTAACTCCGGATCTCGTGAGTAAGATCCTTCGCGGCTCCTGCAAATGCGTCCTTCTTCTCTACATAAACACGGCGTACTTTATTCATTGATTCTGCTCTCTTTCTGTGATGTAAATGTCTGATATCTGCATCCTGTCAGGACCTGTGAGATTATCTCTACGGTGCCAGAACAGAGCTGACATACTCCGCAATATTTTGGACTGCCGGACTGTACACCAGGCCGCTGTCCCCGTTGAGCATGACCGTGAGGATATAGGCAGCCTGCCCGTCTTCTATGACGGCGGTCTCAAGATACCTGGTATCCACATGTCCATTCTGGTTCAGGAGCAGGGATGCGTCTGCAAGGGACGGCGCAAGGCCGATCAGTGTCGGCAGGCTGTCCATCTCGCTGATATGGAAATATTCTTTCATGAAGTCTGTTCCGATGGAACTGAACTTACCCGTATACAGATCCCGGACCATGCCTGTGATGTCCTTCGCAGATCCGTAATTGTCAAGTCCGCCTGTATTGCCGGATGCCACCAGTCCCCGCTCCATCCAGATAGTGGAATAACCTGCCTCCTGGCAGACAGCATTGATGGAATCCAGTCCCAGGAAATCGATCAGGATATTGATGCAGTTGTTGTCTGAGTAATTGACCATGGTCTGCAGATAGAAGGAAAGCGGATATGCCTGTCCGTCGCGGGACTCGGTCGTGAACTCTCCTCTGCCTCCGATGGTGGTCACATAGGTGATCTCCGTATCCATCGACAGCTCTCCTGCATCGATCCGGCTCGCAGCCGTGTACAGGATCGGAACGGTGATCATGGCTGACAGACGAAGCTGCTCCGTGCAGTCATTCACCGCAACCTCACTGTCATGATTCAGGTCATAGATATAGACCTCCGCAGACGTCGCAGTGCTCTGTGTTGCAAGAAGAGTCTGGATCTGGGAAACATCGATCACATCAGCTGCCGCAGGAGCCGGCGCCTGTGTCTGCGGCTCGGTCTGCTTCTCTGTCTGTTTTTCCGTCTGTTTTTCCGTCTGCTTTTCTGTAACCTTCTGCGTCTGCGCTTCTGTCTGCTTCTGAGTCTGAGCTGCCGCCGCGTCTTCCTTCGGGGGCTCTTCCTCTTCGGGAGCAGCTGCTTCACTCACAGCCTGTGCCTCAGTCAGGATCTCGATCGCGGCACTGCCGCCTGCTGTGGAATTCTCCACAGACGGTCTGCGTCCGAGATGCAGATAATACACGGCAAAACCCGCGACCGCCAGCATCATGAGTGCCAGAATGGTCACGGTCAACCGCAGCGCACGGGAGCGGTTCTCACCCTCCTCAAAGTTTTCCCGGTAGTGCGTTCCCTTCTCCGGTTTGGTGCGGAAGGTAATCTCTTTCTGCTGTTTTTTCTTCTCGGCTTTAGCCTGCCTCGCCTTCGCTCCGGGACTGGGGATCCTGGCCCCGCACTGACTGCAGAACTTATCCGTCTCCCGCAGCACAGCCCCGCACTTTCTGCAAACTTCCATACTCCCCCCGGAATCTTACTGATACTTCAGATCTGAATTCATGCTGATATCGGTCCACTCTTCGGTCTGTGTCTTGACATAAGAGGCCGGAACCGTGCAGGTCACAAAGGCAGACTGTCCGCCTTCCAGCGCCAGCTGCACCGGAACATTGACGGCCATGACTTCCCCCAGATCATGATCATTTGCAATCAGATCAATGGAATCACACCATTTCACAGTCTGCGTTCCGTTCGCGATCCATACGCCGCAGTTCGCATCTCCGTTTTCCTCCTGCCACAGAAGTACCGGGAGTGCGTAGAGCGCTCCGTTAAAGACGGTGTTCTCGCTGTACGGCAGTGCAAAGGATGGATAAAGATTCACACAGTTGCGCCTTTGTGAATTCGCGTCCCGGTATCCCTGCGGAAGCTTCTGCGTGAGCAGTTCTCCGGCAGACATGACACTTGCCTTCCATCCGTCCGCGTACTTCGCTACACGCATCAGTGTGGAGAACCAGGCCACTGCACCGTCACTGTCCACATCATAGTCGCACAGAGCGACCGCGAAATAATACGGACTCTGCGTCGGATCGGCGGTCGGATCAAAGAAGCAGTAATCTGCGTGCGAATTCAGGCCATCCAGCTCAACAAGAGAGGACTTGATCTGCTGCAGCTGGCTCTGAACCGTCTGCGCATCCGCCCCGGTCTCAAAAAGAGCCGCAAAGTTGCTGTTGTCATTGACGTCCGCATAGTGCTGCATCTGGGAATACAGGGTACGTGCCCCATTGACTGCCTCCGCGGAAGTGATCTTCTCTGCTGCAGGATCCAGCGGACGGGAAGCGGCCGTCTCCGCTTCGGTCTCCTGCGTGACAGTGGCTGTCATCTGCGCCTGGCCCTGTGATATGACCGGTGTCAGGATCTCTGTCTCCGATTCCGACTCTTCAATAATGCGGATCTCGGACGCACCCGCCACAGATCCCATCGCAAAGAGCAGTCCCATGGCAGCGGCTGTTGCTGCGACCCATCTTCTATTCTTCATAAACTTCCTCCATCACATGCCTTCAAGAACGTGATCCGCGCCACCCGGAATTTGGGCACGGTTTGCCTTATTTTATCTCATTTCACTGCATGATACAATGTAAAAACCCGTTATCTTATGATATGATGATTACAGCGCCAAAGGCCTGCCCTCCACGCAAGCTTGCTTGCAGGTGGAGGGCATGGGTGTTGGCGCGCCCCTGGATGAGTGCGTAATGGTGCGGAGCACCATGAGAGCACGAATGCAGGGAGGATTGCGGGAGCTTCGAAGAAGCGGAGCAATCCGTAATCAGTTTTGACAGGTTGCTAGCCTGACAGGATTGCGGAAGCTTCGAAGAAGCAAAGCAATCCGTACATCAGTTTTTGACACGGAAAGAAGGCAGTCATGGCAGATCCCCGCGAGACACCCCCCGACAGCAGACAGCTGATCGCCAATCTGAACAAGCAGATCTCTGAACTCAAGAGCCAGGTCCACAGCGCTACACTCGAGATGGAGATGATGCGGGCGCGTATGAATGACCTGAGCAGCGAAGCGAAACAGGTCGTCAATGTAGAGCGCTTCCGGATCCCGGACGAAGACCATCTCAATGAGATCAATGACGTTGTTGAGCTCATGGAAAAAGCGATCAAGAAAGAGCGCCGATCCCGCAAAGCACAGATGGAAGGCCGCAAAGAGAGCGAGTCTTCGAATCCTCAGAAAGTCGATGAGCGCCAGGTCCTGATCGTGCTGAAACTGCGCAGAAAGGGCTGTTACATACGGGAGATTGCCTCTCACGTGGGGCTCGGAATCGGTACGGTCCACAATATCATCTCCCGATACGGACAGGATCCGCAGATGCAGAATCTTGTGACTGAGGGGACGCAGATGGAACTGACCGACTATCTTCTGCTTCATCCGGATGATAGCTGAACCTGCAAAATAAAAGGCTGTATCCCGTGACGATAAAGTCACAGGATACAGCTTCTTTTTTTCAGACGTTTCTCAGCAGTTCAAGAGTCTGAGCGATATAGGTGTTGTCCACATCGGCAAATCTGCCTTCATCTGACATCTGTGCATATTCCGGATCGATGGGGATCTGTCCCGCAAGCGGAATCCCGGTCTCCTTCGCCACTTCTTCGACGCGGCTCTTACCGAATACATCGATCCTTCTTCCGCAGTCCGGGCACTTCAGATAACTGTAGTTCTCAATCACACCCAGTACCGGAATGTTCATCAGCTTCGCCATATTGACAGCCTTGGCAACGATCATGCGCACCAGGTCCTGCGGGCTGGTGACGATAAAGATCCCGTCCACCGGAAGAGACTGGAACACAGTCAGCGGCACGTCGCCGGTTCCGGGAGGCATGTCGACCAGAAGATAATCCAGTTCTCCCCATACCACGTCTGTCCAGAACTGCTTGACGACGCCTGCGATGATCGGTCCTCTCCACACAACAGCCTGCTCCGGATCCGGCATGATCAGATTCAGGCTCATGACTTTGATCCCGTTTGCAGTCAGCTCCGGAAGGATCTGGTTCTCATCCAGGGCATCTGCCGGTCCTGTCAGTCCGTACATCTTCGGGATCGAAGGTCCTGTGATATCCGCGTCAAGGATACCGACGCTGGCTCCCGTCTTCGCAAGTGCGTTTGCAAGAGACGCTGTCACAAGAGACTTTCCGACGCCGCCCTTTCCGGATACGACTCCGATCACATGCTTGATGTTACTGTATGCATTCTGATCCACGCGGAAAGACTGCGGGTTCCCGCTCTTGCTCGGACATCCTTCACAACTCTCCCTGCTGCAGGAAGATGCGCTGGAACATGACTGATCTTTCTCTGCCATACTGTTATTCCTCCTTAAGAAAATGTTCTACATCTGCCTATCATACCACACTTTCCGGAAAGTGGTAGATCAGATCGCTCTTGTCGCCTCTGCCAGCCAGATCTGTTCCTCTTCATCCAGGAACGGAGAGATCTTCTCTCTCACCTGTGCATGGTAGGCATTCAGCAGTTCCTTCTCCCTGGCTGAGAGCAGATCCGGATCGACTGCATCGAGGTCCCACGGAACCATCGTGATCGTCTCAAAGCGCATGAACTGGCCGTACTCTGTCTTCTCTGCCTTCACACACATGGTCAGATTCTCACAGCGGACACCGAACTTCCCTTCCAGATAGAACCCCGGTTCATCGGATGTGACCATGCCTTCCTCAAACACGCACGGTATACGGCGTCCCTGCATCTGCTTATAACTGAAGCTGTTCGGCGCTTCATGGACATTGAGCAGGAATCCGACTCCGTGTCCGGTGCCATGATTGTAGTCTCTTCCGATCTCCCACAGCGGTTCCCTTGCCAGGTAGTCAAACGCCATTCCGCCTGCGCCGTATCGGAAATGAGCCGCGGCCAGATTCAGGTTTCCACGCAGGACGCGTGTATAATATTCCTTCTCCTCAGGTGTCAGCGGTCCGCATGCAAATGTCCGGGTGATGTCCGTCGTTCCTTCCAGATACTGTCCGCCAGAGTCCACCAAAAGAAAACTCTCTGGCTGAAGCGGGATGTCCGTCTCTTCTGTCGGACTGTAATGCACGATGGCTCCGTGTGGTCCGTAAGCAGCGATCGTCTCAAAGCTCAGATCCAGGAAATGTTCCTGTTCCCTGCGATACTGCAGCAGCTGATCCGCCGCAGACAGCTCAGTCACGGGATCTGCAGGATAAT
>OMSN01000115.1 GCA_900313765.1 uncultured Eubacteriales bacterium | reverse complement strand
CCCGGCTACTCTGGCGTTTTCGATCCTTATTGCAGCACTCCTGAATACGAACATAAAGGGACGTTCCGTGTTCAGGGTCATTTATTTTATTCCGGCGATCACCATGAGTACAGCGATCTCCATGATCTGGCGATGGATCTTCAATGGTGATTTCGGAATCCTTAACTTTATCCTGTCAAAGTTCGGAATCTCGGGCATACAGTGGCTGAGCGACCCGCGCACTGCCTGGATCACGATCTCTATCGTAGCCGTGTGGATGAACGTCGGATATGAGATGATCATCCTTCTGGCGGGTATGCAGGGGATCTCGCGGACTTACTATGAGTCTGCGTCTCTGGACGGGGCAGGGCGATTCCAGCAGTTCAGGAAGATCACACTTCCTCTGCTGACGCCGACGATCTTCTTTGTCCTGATCACAACCCTGATCTCTACGTTCCAGATCTTCGACGTCATCTACATGATGATCAATTCCAAGAGCCTTGCGAAAGAGGCGTCGCAGAGTATCGTGCTTTATTTCTACCGCAATGCCTTTGAATATTCGAAGAAGGGCTATGCTTCTGCGATTGCCATCTTCCTGTTCCTGATCATCATGCTGATCACTGCTTTCCAGATGAAAATGCAGAATAAGTGGGTCAATTACGACCAGTGACAGAGGGACTGCTATGAATAATAAAGCGAAAAAGAGAAATAAAGGCCATATCGCCGTATATATCATCCTTTTGTCCGGGGTGCTGATCACACTTCTTCCGTTTTTCTGGATGCTGCTCACATCACTGAAGACTCAGTCGGAGGCAATCCATGTACCTCCTGTGATCTTCCCGGCAAAACCGGTATTTTCCAACTATACGGATGTATTTAAAGATGTTCCGTTCGGACGGATGTACCTCAATACGATCATATCGGCGATCGTTACGGTTGCGGCACAGCTTCTGCTGTGTTCGATGGCTGCGTATTCATTTGCAAAACTGAAATTCCCCGGCCGTGATGTCATCTTCGTGACACTGCTGGCCGTTCTGATGGTGCCGTCTTCCTTCTTCATCCTGCCACAGTATCTGATCATCCAGAAACTGGGACTGCTGAATACGATTCCGGCACTGTTCATACCCAACCTTTTCAGTGCATTCGGGACGTTCCTCCTGCGGCAGTTTTTCATGTCACTGCCGTCTGACCTGGAGGATGCTGCGGCGCTGGACGGATGCAATCCTTTCATGACGTACTGGCGGATCATGCTGCCTCTGGCTAAGCCGGGGCTGGTCTCACTCGGGATCCTGACTCTGAGGTTTGCCTGGAATGATCTGATGTGGCCTCTGATCGTCAATACATCGCAGGAAAAGATGACGCTGACAGCAGGCCTTGCGTACATGCAGGGACAATACCACACGAATTACCCGGAGATGATGGCAGGAGCCATGATGGCGATCATTCCGCTGCTGATCCTGTTTGCCATTTTCCAGAAGCAGTTCATAGAAGGCATCGCGCTGACCGGTATCAAAGGATAAGAATCATATCATAGCAGGGAGATAATTATGAGCAGAGACATCACGATCGGTTTGATCGGACTGGGCAATCGTGGAATATCACTTCTTGAGCAGGTCATTCTTCCACAGAAGGTATGCGTCGCGGCAGTCTGCGATGTGTATGAGGACAGAAGAGAGGCGGCCGCGAAGATTATCACGGACGCAGGGCAGGGAGAACCGCTGAAAACGGATGATTACAGGAAGATCCTGGAGATGCCCCGGATCGATGCGGTGATCAACACGGCAGCGTGGGAGACGCATGTCCCAATCGCGTGTGAGGCCATGCGGGCAGGCAAATATATCGGATTCGAGGTTGGCGGCGCCTATTCGCTGGATGACTGCTGGAAACTGGTCCACGTGTATGAGGAGACCGGGGTTCCCTGCATGATGATGGAGAACTGCTGCTATGGGCGCAACGAGCTGCTGGTCCTGAATATGGTCCGCCAGGGCCTGTTTGGCGAAGTCGTCCACTGCCAGGGCGGATACAGACACGACCTCAGGGAAGAGGTTTCGACAGGACGTGAGAAGAGACACTATCGCTTCCGCAATTACCTGAACCGGAACAGTGAGAATTATCCGACCCATGAACTGGGACCGATCTGCAATGTGCTGGATATCGGCCATGGAAACAGGATGGTATCCCTTGTGTCCGTTGCTTCAAAAGCGGCCGGACTTCGGGAATATATGCAGAGCAGAAGAGAGCAGTTCCCCGACGCGGACAGCCTGCACTTTGCCCAGGGCGATGTCGTGAATACGGTGATCACCTGCGCACACGGGGAGACGATAGCGATCGCACTGGATACGACACTGCCCAGATACTACTCCCGCGCTTTTCAGGTCCAGGGGACGAAGGCGATGTACATGGATGATAACCACAGTATCTTCATGGATGGCAGAGACAATGCGGATGAGTTCGAATGGAAGAAGAACTGGGACAACGCTTCCCTCTATTATGAACAGTATGATCATCCGGTCTGGAAGACCTATCAGAAGATAGGAGTCCGTGGTTCTCATGACGGTATGGACTGGCTGGTCTTCAAAGCATTCTTTGATGCGGTAAGAGAGAAAAGACAGACTCCGATTGATGTCTACGATTCCGCGGCCATGATGGCGATCACGCCCCTCTCGGAGCAGAGCATCAGCGCAGGCGGGATGCCGGTCGGGATCCCGGACTTTACAAACGGAGCGTGGATCACGAGAAAGAAATGGGAACCGGGGCTTGAGAACTGGTAAAGAACAAAGGAGGGAGAGTTATATTGAAGAAATTTACCTTTATTGGAGCGGGATCGCTCGATTTCACAAGGGATCTGGTGAGAGATCTGATGACGTTTCCCGCGTTCGATGAATGCGAACTGATGCTGATGGATATCAACGAAAAACGCCTGCAGTATTCAAAGAGAGGTGTAGAGCGGATCGTCAGAGCAGGAGGGCATCATGCGGTTATCAAGACCACGACCGACAGACGGGAGGCCCTGAAAGATGCGGACGGGGTACTGATCACCATTCTGCAGGGCGGAGTCGATGTGTGGCGCTACGATATCGAGATTCCCATGAAGTACGGGGTGGATTACTGTGTCGGTGATACCAGAGGTCCTGCGGGGATCTTCCGTTTTCTCCGCACGGCACCTGTGCTGCTGGATATCATACGGGACATTGAAGAGCTGTGCCCGAATGCGGTCGTACTGAATTACACAAACCCCATGGCAATGCTGGTAAGCTTCCTTCAGCGCCAGACGGATATCCGGATCACCGGCCTGTGTCACAGTGTGCAGGGAACCGCCCAGATGCTCGAGAGATGGCTTGGCCTGAAACCCGGCGAACTCGACTATACCTGCGTCGGCATCAATCACCAGGCATTCTACCTGAAACTGCAGCATGACGGGAAGGACATGTATCCGGCGCTGAGAGAGGCCGTGAAACGGCCTGAAGTGGCAGGGGAGGAACCGGTACGCATCGAAGTGTTCCGGCATCTGAAGTATTTCATCACAGAGTCTTCAGGACATAATTCCGAGTATATGGCATGGTTCAGGAAGAGACCCGACCTGATCGAGAAGTACTGTACACACGGAACCGGATGGAATCCCGGCGCCCATGCATACATCCTCGATGAATACCTGGGAAGAGAGGATACCTGGGAGAAGGAATATACAGACTGGCTGGAGAACGGCGAGATCGAACTGGAGAGAGGAGAGGAATATGCCTCCAACATCTTCAATGCGATCTTCGGGGACCATACCCCCTATCCGTTTAATGCCAACCTGCGCAATAATGGTTATGTGACAAACATTGACCGGAATGCATGTGTGGAAGTTCCCGTGATCGCTGACAGGACCGGGATCCATACAATCGATATCCATACACTTCCGCAGCAGCTCTCCGTACTGGTAAACAACTCCGCGAAGATCGAGGAACTGGCCGTACAGGGAGCGATCGACGGGGATCCGGAGAAGATCTTTGCCGCCTGTCTCTTTGACCCGCTGACATCGGCAGTGTGCAGCATGGAGGAGATCCACAGCATGGTGCAGGAGATGCTGGATAAAAATGCGCCGTACCTTACCTATTTTAAGAGCCTTAAGATCTGATGATCATAAAGTGAGAAGCAGAAAACAAGTCACACAAGTCAAAGGAGGTTTCATCATGAAGAAAACAGTATCCCGTATACTTGCACTGGCTCTGGTCCTGACTCTGATCAGCGCGATCCCCGCTTCTGCGGAAACCACAAAACTGGTGATCTGGGGCCATCAGGAAGAAGTATGGAACGATAACTATCAGAAGATCGCTGATGATTTCATGGCAGAGAATCCGGATATTCAGATCAGTTTTGAGTTCTTCCCCTATGATGATTTTGAAGCGAAGGTCCAGACCTCTCTGATCTCCAAAAACAGCGACTGCGATATCTATGAGATGTGGGGCGGCTGGGGAATTGACTACGCACCGACAGGAAGCCTGGATCCGATCGCAGATGAAGTGGCTGAGGAGATCCGGGCGGAAGCATTCCCGTCGACCTATGGTGCCATGGAGTATGACGGCAAGATCTACGCACTTCCGCTGGAGTTCAATATTGAGTGCGGCGGACTGGTAGTCAATCTTCACCTGCTCGGAGACAATCCCATTCCGACGACCTGGGATGAGCTGATAGAGACCGCGAAAAAGGGAACGGTCCGCAACGGATCCGAGTTTGACGTGAGAGGATTCGACTTTGTCGGATGGGACGGCGTCGCCTATACCTTTGCTGCAATGATCATGTCACAGGGTGCAAGCTACTTCAACGAGGATGGCACCTTCAACGTCACCTCCCCGGAGGCAAAGAAAGCGTTCGAGGCACTGGCGGACCTGGTCATCGGTGAAGAACCTGTCACGGATCTTGAGGGACTGACCACCGCAGGTGCGCTGGAGAATTTCCAGAAACTCTATGCGGATCAGGCTCTGTTTGTTCCGCACGGACCATGGGTCATCGCAGACGGCCTTACCACATTCGGACTGGAATACGGAACAGACTTTGACTATGTCGCACTTCCGTGGTTCGGCGATGAAGTGGCATTCCCGGCAGAAACCGGATGGTGCTTCTCTATCAACGCGGCCAGCGAGCATAAAGAAGCCGCGAACCGGTTCCTGGATTACCTGTTCTCTGACGAGGTTCTGATGGAGAACAATGTTGCCTGCGGACAGATCCCGTCGAAGAAGAGCGTTGCCATGAGCGAGGAGTACCTGGAGAAATTCCCGTACGCAAGACCGCTGGTGGATATCCTCGAGAAGTCTTCCTTCATCGGATTCTTCAACACAGACCGGTTCAAGGAAGCGATCGACAATACGTTTGTGGACTACTGCACAGGTGTTTATGAGTCTTCCGATGCCGCTCTTGCGGATATGGAGGAGAAACTGAACGGAATCCTGTAAATTACTGAACGGTTTCTGTTGACAGAGAAGAGAGCGGAAGAGGGTTCATATGAAGAAGGATAGCCGCAGATTTCTGCTTCTGGTACTGGTTCCATGTTTTGTGGAAGTGTTCGTATTTCTTGTGCTCCCGATCATAGGGACCTTCCTGATATCCTTTATGGAATACAACCCTCTCCGCAATGAAAAAACCCCCGGAAGGGGGTTTTTCATTTGGAAATGGCTTTTCCTCCGGCGCTGGCGAGGGG
>OMSN01000007.1 GCA_900313765.1 uncultured Eubacteriales bacterium | reverse complement strand
GGACTGTGCCCGCATACATTGACAATAACCTTCGTGTCATAGTTCTCCAGGAACTTCAGGTCACGCTTCGCAAACACTTCATACCCGGGATTCTGCAGGCCGATGGCATTCAGCATACCGGAGGGCGTCTCGCAGATTCGAGGCGTCGGATTCCCCGGCCAGGGTACGGACGCGACCCCCTTGGTGACAACGGCCCCCAGACGGTTCAGGTCAAGAAACTGCGAGAATTCCTCTCCTGCTCCGAACGTACCCGAAGCTGTCATGACCGGGTTCTTTAACGTGACTCCGCACAGATCCACACTCAGATTCGGTGTCATATTATTCCCTCTTATCGTTCATCCATGTTCTGATACTGGGTTCAGATATTTTCTACAGTTCAATGTCCGTCGACAGGAACACCGGTCCTTCTGTACAGACTCTCTTGTTATTTACCTGTGAGTGCTCATCCATCTCTGTTGATCTGCACACGCAGCTCAGACATGCACCGATCCCGCAGGCCATCTTCTCTTCCAGAGACAGCCAGCATTCAATTCCTTCTGCTTCCGCGAAGGCCTTCAATGCCCGGAGCATCGGTGTCGGGCCGCAGGCATAGATCACATCCGCCTTCCGTCCGTTTTCACGGATCGCATCCAGAACATTTCCCCTGGTCCCGGCACTTCCATCTTCTGTCGCGATCAGGCATTCACAGGAGAAGTCTTCAAGCAGAAACTGTTCATCCCTGAAGCCCAGGACCGCTGTCACATCCGCAGCTGCTCCCATCTCCTCCAGGGTATGGTCCAGCTGAACCATCGGAGGGATCCCGATTCCGCCTCCGATCAGAAACACCCGCTTCTCTTCCGCTCTCTCGATCGGGAATCCGTTTCCCAGCGGACCAACGATCGTGACCTTGTCCCCGACCTCGAAACGCGAGAACTCTCTGGTTCCCTCCCCTGCGATCCGGAAGACCAGTCTGAGGCATCCGCTCTCTTCATCTGCCTCACAGATCGAGATCGGTCTTGGCAGCAGGCGGCTCCGATCGTTCGCATAGACGGAAACGAACTGCCCTGGCACTGCCTCTCCTGCGATCTGCCTGGTCTGCAGGACCAGACTGAAGATCTCTTTTCCGATCTCTTCAATATTCAGTACAGTTGCCTGTTCTCTGTATTTCATATTTTCTCCAGTGCCTGTGCAATGTCCTTCTTCATATCCTTGACGGCGGCTCTTGCTGCATCTGCAAAACCGTCCGCGCCATACTTATCCGCATAGGGGGCCTTGGTATAGGCAGCTATGATTCCGCGGGAGGAGTTCACTACCGCGCCAAGTCCGTCCTTGTTAAAGAACGGAACCAGATCATCGCCCTTTCCGCCCTGTGCACCGTAGCCGGGCACCAGGATGAAACTCTTTGGCATGATCTTCCGCAGTTTCCTGCCCATCTCCGGATAGGTGGCTCCTACCACCGCGCCGACTTCACTGTATCCCGATTCGCCGATCAGCCTCGGTTCGGATGCCCACTCGGCAACCTTCTCTCCGACGATCTCATACAGGGGACGTACTCTGTACTGCTTCAGGATCTCTTTGTCCACATCCTTCACCAGCTTGTGAAGGTTCATCGCCTTGTCCTCTTTCACCGTAAGGGCCTGGGCTCCGTCCAGACCTTCTTCCGGAACCAGAACCAGACGGTCCTGGAACTCACCGCTGGACGGATTCGACGTCTTGACCAGTATAAAGATGCCCTTATCCTGCGCGTCGCATTCCTTCAGGAAAGGTACCACACCGTCTGATCCAAGGTACGGATTGACCGTGCAGAAGTCTTCATCAAAAGCTGCATACTCCCGGTCACCTACCATCACTCTTCCCAGATGGCCTGCTGCATACGCCGCGGAAGTTGACCCGATATCTCCTCTCTTCACATCGCCGATCACGATCAGGCCTTTCGACTTGCAGTAGTCAACCGTCTTTTTGAATGCTTCCAGACCCGCAGTCCCGTACTGCTCATACATTGCGACCTGAGGTTTTACCGAGGGGATCAGGTCACAGGTCGCATCCACGATCGCCTTGTTGAACTGCCAGATTGCCTCCGCAGCACCTTCCAGTGTCTCTCCGCATTCCTGGAAAACTCTTGCCTTCAGTGTTTCCGGAATAAAACTCATCTGCGGATCCAGTCCCACGCAGATCGGTGCCTTCGTTTTCTGAATTGCTTTCACCAGCTGATCAATCATCGTCCATTCCTTTCCAGACCCGTGGTCTCAGGGCTTTGCAAAATCAAAACCGCCGTCTTTGTATACGAGTTCTCCGTCACAGATGGTACATTTCACACGTCCTCTGACTTTCCATCCGTCAAACGGGGTGTTTCTGCCTTTGGACGCAAATTTCTTCTTGTCAATGATCCATTCCTCATTCGGATCGATGACCACGATATCGGCAGGATTCCCGACAGCGATCCTCCCATCCCCGTATTCATCCATCAGATTGAATGCCTTGGCCGGGTTCGTGCTCATCCTCCGGATCAGCTCAAGCGGGCTCAGGATGCCGGGCTCCACCAGTCTGACGATCGCCAGCGGAAGTGCTGTCTCGAGGCCTACGATCCCGAATGCTGCCGTCAGGATCGAACCAAATTTCTCATTTGCCGCATGAGGCGCATGATCGGTAGCGATGCAGTCGATCGTGCCATCCTTCAGAGCTTCGATCAGAGCATCCCGGTCCGCAGCCGTGCGAAGAGGCGGATTCATCTTGTACTGAGGGTTGTCCGTCCTGATGTCATCGCTGGTCATGGTGAAATGATGCGGACACACTTCCGCCGTCACATGCACACCGTTTGCCTTCGCCATGCGGATCATCTGAACCGCGCCTGCAGTCGACACATGACACAGATGCAGATGCGCTCCGGTCTCTGCCGCAAGCACCAGATCCCTGGCGGTAATGACATCCTCCGTGGAGTTCGTGATCCCCGGCAGCTTCAGGCGGATCGCATTGGCGTCATCATTGACCACACCTCCGTGAACCAGGTTCTTGTCTTCGCAGTGTGCGCAGACAGGAATCCCCAGATGAGCAGCCATTCGAAATGCCTCCCGGGCGACGCGGGCATCCATGACACTCTTTCCATCCTCTGAGATGGCAGGAGCTCCCGCATCCACCATCCCGGAGATATCTGCAAGCCGTTCGCCTTTCTGTCCGTATGTGATCGCCCCGATCTGCATGACATGGATCGGTGACAGGGCAGCTGCCTTGAAGCGCACATAGTTCAGCTTGTCCGGCGTATCAATGACAGGCTTGGTATTCGGCATCGCGCAGATTGTAGTGAATCCGCCATGAGCACCGGCTTCCGAGCCGGTTCCGATGTCTTCCTTGTAGGTCAGCCCCGGATCGCGAAGGTGCACATGCAGATCCACAAAACCGGGCGCTACCCAGCAGCCCGAAGCATCGATGATCCTCGATTCATCCGAGACGATGTCGTCTCCTGCTCCGACCACTTTCCCGGTCTCCCTCTTCTTCGGTGCCGGCAGCTTCAGGTCATCTCCGATGTCAGTGACATTCCCGTCTTCGATCAGGATATCAGTCACCCTGTCTGTTCCGGATTCCGGATCCAGAAGTCTTCCGTTTTTAATGAGTATCTGCATCCTTTCACCTCTCTGTTGTATTCGCCGCTCTGTGCGCAGCTTCCCAGGCGTTCAGGCCAGGGACTCTGTGCTTCGCACAGTCGCAGCTTCACTGCTCTGTCCCTGGCTGAATGGGCGTTCCGCCCATTCTCTGCTGTCCAGCCTCATCTGATTGCAGATAAATCCGCAATCAGATGTTTCTGTACACCAGAACGCCTGGAACTGTTGTCTCACATCGGGGGTACTGGTGTGGGCCTGTTTGTATCCCATGCGGTGTTTACATCGTACAGGTCTGATATCAGGTCCGGACTGTAATACATGCGGTATCCGTCCAGATTCCTGCGCCCCTGTCTCAGGAAGTCGGGACCGATCTGCACCCATGCCTTTACACTGGAATCAACGTTGCAGTAGATATTGAATCCCATTGACTTGTAATGAGCATAATATTCATTACTGTAGGTATACGGCTGCCAGTCTCCGATATCTGCCCCGAATGCAAAGATCAGTACATCGGTCTCTCCCACGACCGGCACGACCCAGTCATGCCAGCGCTGGGAATCCCTCTGGACCTGTTCGATGGTATACTGGCGGGGATTGATATGGCCCCAGGTATGGGATGCGAATTCCCATCCCTCTGCCTTCATGGCATCTGCCACTGCGGTTGCCTGTGCCACTTCTTCATCGAAATTAAAGTCCGGATTCTGATCGAGGAAGATTCTCTGAAACTCTGTCAGGCGGTCTTCCTGCCTGGTCTTATATACTTCATCCGTCCTGTAACCAAGCACGCCTTCATATCCGGTCAGTGCCAGGATCCCTTTGTGTCCGTGGTAGGAGAAGTCCGGATGCTGCTCGACAAAGGTATCGACGATCGGCACGACATCGTAGTCCCCCACAGAGATAGAGCCATCATCTTCGATATATGTATTCTTGACTTTGCCGTCATCGGTAACGATCAGTTTCTGGGCAAATCCGTCGCCGTCCATATAGTGATAGTAGCTGCAGTCATCCTGGCTCATCACGAATGGAGTCTTTCCGGCCGGAAGGAGGATCTCCTTGGTCTTCAGACTGCCGTCATCTGCCATCTCCACCATGTCATGCAGACTCACCATCACATAACCGCGGTTATACATCTGTGTCAGGATCGAGTTGAACTCGGACACAGTCGTCATGACCTGATTGTAGCCGGCTTCATTTCCATCACCGTCAAATGCCTTCGCATCGTCCCACACCAGAGTGTGGAAAAAGACATGGGTAATCTGGTCGATCGGATACGGGCTGCATCCGGCCTTGGTTGCCTCATAGGTAGAAACCAGATTCTTGAACCGGTCATTTCTGTCATACCCAGGCTGTGACCGCAGCAGTGAGATCGCCCCATCATAGTCATACTGAAGTGCCAGTCTGTTTGCCTGGGACTCCAGCGACTCTTCCTGCTCGTCAGAAATCTGCAGAGCTGCCGAACCGTCCTGTCCTTCCTGCCCATCCGGCGCGGTATCTCCGGTCTGAGCCTGCACAGCTGCATCCTCTGCCTTCTGTGTCTCTTTCTGTACTTCTGCCCAGGGATTCTTATATTTCCTGAAACGGACCTCATAAACCAGGACAGCAGCCAGCGCAATGATCAGCAGGATCAGCAAAGCGATCAGGCACTTGAGAAGCAGACTTCGCCGTCTGCGTTGTATCTCTCTGTCTGAAAATGAATAGTCTTCCCTTCTCAATTGTATCCCCCCTTCATAAAGTCCCCTTAAACTGAATATAAGTTTATCATATTTCCTCTCCGCATTACAGTAAAAAAAGGGAGCTTCACCGCATGCGATGTACTCCGGTTGCACCCACGCGCTTCGAATGATATCATGAAGCGGAAAGAAGGGACAAACCTATGCCGGAACAGTTAAAAACACTCTATAAACTCATGACGATGTACACCCTCAGCAGGGTGGACTTTGCGCTGACCAACAGCCAGATCACCAATGTCTTCCTGGACCTGGGCTATACGAATTATTTCAATGTCCAGTACACACTGGGGGACCTTGTCAGCTCCGGTCTGGTACACGAGGAGATCTATCCGGATTATCGGTACTATCTGCTGACCGATGAAGGCCGCAAGGCGCTGGAAGCACTGAAGAACAGTATCGCTGTCTCCATCCGGAGTGATATAGACACCTATCTGCAGGCAAATCGGCTGGAATTTAGAGAAGCACTGGCGACGCGCTCCGAGTATTACCGCACCACGGAAGGTGATTATGCAGTCCGATGCCGGGTGATGGAGCACAATACTGCGCTCATAGATCTCACGCTCACCGTTCCCAATGAAACACAGGCAAAGATCGTTTCAAAAGAATGGAAAGAAAAGAGCCAGGATGTATACGCATATGTAATGCGCACCCTGACTCAGCCAGATCATATTGACAGATTGCTGGAAAGTGACGATTCCGGTCCGGATGCATAATACATCGGCCCTCCGGGACCGTTCCGTTCTCAGTTGTCACAGAGCAGAACGGTAAATCCCAGATCATACGCCACGATCTTCCTTCCGAATAACTCCTCAGTCCTGCCCGCCACTTCCCGGCGCAGGACTTTTTTGGTTCCGTCTATCAGTTTTCCGATCGCATCGGTTCCAAGAGGGATGTCCCCGTGAGAAGGCCACAGCTCATCGAAGTCCGCCTTCATGGCATCCAGTTTCTCCAGACTGTCCATATAGTCCTTCATATTTCTGTTTTCGCCAAACATGAAGATCCTGCCGTGTTCCTGGACAGGGTCTCCGCTGATCAGCACCCGCCTGTCCACATCCAGCACAGCAGTGCTCCCGGGCGTATGCCCCGGAATATGAATGATCCTCAGTTTCCTTCCGCCAAGATCCAGCTCATCCTGGTCCTGAACCGGGATCAGCTGTCCGCTCTTGCCTGAGCTCCGGTACCCGGGCTCCTCAGCCGGGTGCATGTAGAAGGATGCAAACTGATCATTGCTGCCTGTGTGATCCATATCGGCATGGGTATTCAGCAGTGAAACGGGCAGCGTTGTAAGTGATTCCGCGATCTCCTTCGCATTATGGATCTGCATCCCCGAGTCGATCAGAAGCGCCTTCTGAGTTCCGGCAAGCAGAAACATGCGCACGCCATTGTCTTCAATCCGCCAGGTATCCGGATCGATCTGTATGATCTGGTAGTTCATTTCCATCCTCCTTCTTCTAAAGCGCAGGGTTTCCAGACACAATTCCGTTCACTGGCCATCTCGCCTACTCTCATTTTCCGGATCCACCAGCCAGTTTTGATGCAGGCTGCAATCACTCGTTATAGATATAAGAGTATTATCTTTGATTCTTGGATTTCAGGCACATTTCCTTGAACGCTTTCCCGATCTCTGTCCCTTTAGGGGTGTTTTCCGGATGCCACTGAACTGCGATGATCGGCAGTGACATGTGTCGGATCCCTTCTGCGATCTTGGTTTTGCCTGCATGCGAAGTCATTGTAACGATGAGTCCTGTCCCAATTTTGTCGAGTGCCTGGTGATGGTGGTGATATGTCTTCTCCGTAGATCCCAACTTGGAATAAAAACGGGAATTTTTCAGTACATTAATCTTTATCCTGCCTTTTCTCCAGCCAACATGCTGCTTTAGCGTCCCCCCAAAAGCGACATTGATAACCTGACATCCTCTGCAGATGCCCAGGATCGGTTTATTCGCAGCTGCAAACATCCTGACCAGGGTGATCTGGAAATCATCCAGTTTCCCGCTGCATCCATAAGTATGTCGATTTCTGGTTTTCTGCCCATAACGTGAAGGTGATACATCAGATCCGCCCGGTAAGATCAAACCATCATATTTGTTGATATTGATATTTGTACTTTTCACTCGTTCAGCTTTCATCCCGCATCGTTTCGAAAAACGAATTGTTCGATCTACAGCATAGGAAGAACTGTTTGCAACAGCTACAGTGACAGATTCTGCATACAAGCAGGATGACACTGACAATACGACTAAGTATGTAATCAGAAACCGACTGATCCTTCTGAACAGCTTCATAAGCATGCCTCTTTTCTTTCCGTCTTGCATTTATCTCCGGATTTGATCGGATGAATCGTGAGTGGTGATTGACCTTGATGGGGATCCGCCAAAAAGAATAATGGAAATTGCCTCATGGCAGAAAACCCATACGCGAAAAGAGGCTGTCGCACACAGTACGATGGCCCCTTTCCGTCCAGTTGTTGAAATGTAACATCCTGCAGACAGTTTTACCTGTCCGCTGGGACCTACCTAGATTTAATATGCTGCCTCTTCAGGAGAAATAATGTGCTCCCAGCTGGTAGCTTCCGCTGTGGGTATTGAAGTAAAGCGGGGTTCCGGGAACCGGAGATGCTCCGTTAAGCGCATCCGAAGCTGCCGCATAGCAGGTGGAATTAACGCCTGCGTTGATCGCAGCCTGCAGGGTTCCGGAGCTGGACGGTGTAAACTGTCCGGGCTGGTTCAGAACTTCAGCAATTGTATTCGGGAAACTTCCGCTCTTCACACGGTTCATGACGACCTGACCAACTGCAACCATACCGTCATAAGGCTGATTGCCTGCCTCACACCAGATAATTGCTGCCAGAAGATCCAGATCGCTGGCTCCGCCATAGAGGCCTGAGCTGTTGGCGCTTGCTGCTGCAACTGCATCAGATGTTGTGTCTTCTAAGGAAGAATCTGATGCATCGTCATCATAGACATCCGCTTCACTGTCATCATCCTCGTACAGGTCATCCTCGTACAGGTCATCCTCATCAGCCGAATACATCTCTTCCTCTGCTTCTGCCTCAGATCCTGTATCAGAACTGCTGACATAAGAAGCCGTATCTGCCGCGCTTGCCTGCACAGTCGTTCCATTGCAGGCTGCCAGATATGCATTCCACGCCACAACTGCCGCATCAGCTTTCGCTTGAGCATCTTCTGCGGAAGTACAGTTCATAGCTGCGTTCTGTGCAGCCATATAGGCTTCATACAGAGCCTGAATTGTCGGATCGTCGGACACTGTCTGGATCTTAGTATAATCTTCTTCCGGTGCAGCTTCATACGAATCCTGAGTCCAGGTATCTTCTGAATATGTATTGGAAGAATCATACGCCTCTTCAGTGGTTTCTTCATAAAGGGTATCCTGCGCAGGCGCTGCTTCTGATGAGGAAAGCTCTTCAGCGGTAATGGTGACCACTACGTCTTCATCATCTTCACCTTCTGCCGGTACCGCCGTATCGACCAGAAGCACACGCGTGACATCCTCCTCCGATACATAACCCGCAGAATCCGCACTCTGCTGGACTGCGATCCAATGCCCGTTGTCCTGGACCATTCCAAGAACAGTACCATCATTCACAGTACCTGCAACGGAAGCTCCCCCGTCTTTCCGGGAGAATACATTGACATCGTTCCAGTTCGCTACAACGCCCTGCTCACCATAATGAGCTGCCAGGCCTTTTGCTTCTTCTCCATACGTGAGGAACTCATTCTTCACATATCCTGAAACTCTTCCCGACTGGACTTCTGTCCACTCCTCACCCTTGTCAAGAACCTTAACCGCTGCGCCTCTGTAGAGGTAACCTGCAGCATCACTGTCCGCATTCGCTTCCTTGCGGATGACAGCTCCAGTCTCAACCGTGTCGTCATTCGTCATAGCAATGCTGTTCCAGTCTTCCGAGGTCCAATTGATCTCATCGATACCAAATGTATTATTTGCCGCATAAACCGGCGATATGCTCAGAGTACCTGCCAACACAATTGCTGTCATAACAGCAGCCAGTTTATTTGTGTTCTTCTTCATCTGTACACCTCTCATCCCAATTTTGGCCGTAAATATTAAATAACAGGCAAAATTGTTACATATTTGTTAAGAATTATTTGCATCATACCTCATTCCTTGTTTCCTGTCAATAGACATTCTATTTGTTTTTGTTTCAGGGCATACCATTTTTCTTAAATAATATCTTGAATCCACTCCGCTGAAAGCAAAAATGTGATATGTTAATTATGCGTAATAATTCGTAAAACTTTCAAAGAATTCAACCCGAAATATCATTTTTAGTATGGGACTCATTATTATGTTTACACTGTCTGGAAAAAGAAAACTGTTGAGAAAGCTCTTCTTTGTATTTTTGATTATCGGAATCTGGTTCGGTTCAATCGGAAGTCTGACTGCTCATGCATCTGTAAAACTCTCCAGATCCAGTAAGAAAATGAAGTATCTCAAGAGTTTTACTCTGAATGTTAAGGGCACAAAGAAAAAAGTGAGATGGTCTTCTTCCAATCGGAAGATCGCTACAATCTCAAGGACAGGGAGATATACTGCGAAGATAAAAACAAAAAAGAAATATGGAACAGCTGTTATTACTGCTCAGGCTGGCAATGTCGTATTGACCTGTCGTGTATATGTCTCAAAGACCGGTAAGATTTCTAAAGCATATCCAACTGTAACCGCAGCGGATCTGCACCCCACTTCAGGAGGCAAGTGGAAAAGCGGCAGATATATAGACCCGAACGGGTGGTGTCTGACAAATACTTTTGCCCGTATCGGAAAATATCATTATTACTTCGGAAGTGACTCTAGAAAAAAAACAGGTTTCTTTGACGTGGATGGCTACAGTTTCTGGGCTGACGAAAGCGGACATCTTGCTGTGAGCTCTACACCCATGATGTCTAACGGTGACTGCTATGCTTTTGACGCGAATGGCCGTATGGTAAAAAACCGGGAGATCAAACTAGGCAGCAACTATTATTATTATGACAGTAATGGGATACAGGTCCATCAGACTATGGTCGGCACCAGGTATTACGGTGCTGATTCCCGTCGTCTGTTTGACCTGAGTACTGAGTTTTCCGGCATAATGTCCTCCAAAGATCTCAGTTCTTATGATTACCTGTACGTTGGGGCGTCAAAGCCTTATCAGATGGGTGAAAAGCTGAAATCAATCGACAGCAAGATCTACTTCAATTGTGCCAGTGGCGCCACTATCCATTTCTTCTTCAGCTCCCATCGTGGAGCAGAACCTCTTATGCCGGTGATCCGCAAGTATCTCACACAGCGGCCGGATGGTATCGTAATCAGTGAAATGAGCGGAAATGATCTTGAGAATCTGAATGGATACATTGCGATTTATAAAGCGATCCAGGCTCATTTTCCACAGGCAAGACTTGCACTTCTGGATATGCTGCCCGTAAGGAAAGAATCCCCCAAGAATCTGACCTGCATGTGGTTTAATGATACTCTGCATAACACTTTCGGATCGTGGGATCCAGCCAGAGGTGGTTGTCTGTATGGGTTTAATTATATATACAACCAGCCTGATTTCCGAACTGTTGACGGAACTCACTATCCGGATGACATGAAGCGTGTTGTGTATGAGTACATTATGAAAACGCTTGGACGGCCAGTGAAGATAGAATACACAACCATCAACAGCACTACTGAAAACTGGACTGCTGTTACAGAATGTCTTCCGGATATAGATTAGGAAAGACGCTGCCTGCACGCTTCATATAGAAGGATTGAAGATGCAACCGCCGCATTGAGAGACTCCACCTGCCCGTGCATCGGAATACGGATTGCTTTATCTGCGAGTTTTGCTGTGTTTTCGTTAAGCCCTCTGCTCTCATTTCCAATCATAAATGCGGTCGGTCCCGTAAATGACTCTGTATATACTTCAACGCTGCCTTGCAGATGGGCAGCATATATGCATACTTTCTCTTTTTTCAACGCTTGTATCTCCATCTCCAGATTGTCCGAATAGATATAAGGCACTCTGAAGATACTCCCCATCGTTGAACGTGTTACCTTCGGGCTTGTCAGATCCGCACACCCCCGGCTGAGTATAATCCCCGTTACTCCTGCTGCTTCGGCTGTACGAATAATCGTCCCAAGATTTCCCGGATCCTGCAGATTCTCAAGGACCAGGAGCAGAGCGGCATTCTGCTTTCCAAGCAAATCCGACGCAGAATAATGAAACTGTGATACGACAGCCAGAATTCCCTGCGGCGATCGGGTATCCGACAGGTATTCAAAAACCCTGTCGGACACAGCTTCAGCGTCTGTCTGTGTCTTCTGGAGCAGTTTTCTGCCTGCCGCACTGTTCAGAAAACTCTCTGATGCATATGCCTCCACCAACTTTCCTTTTGGGATCTCCCGAAACATTTTGGGGCCCTCAACCAGAAAGACATCTTTCTCTGCGCGCTCTTTCGCGCTCTTTTTTATTTTTACCAGTTCTCTGATCCTATTGTTTGCGGTACTTGTAATCATTCGTAGCTCCTGTTTGAAGACTCTTTGGTTTTTCTCTTTCAGCATGTCACTGCAGGAATATCCTTCAACAGACAGCAACGGACGGCTGCGCCTGTTGCGCAGCCGCCCGCAGATGTTCTTCCAGACAATCCTGACTCTTTTCAACCCCAGATCAGATGGAAAGTGCTTTCGCTACCCGGATCATATAGTCGGGCAGATGCTTCTGCATCTTCAGCGCCTCTGCAATATCGAAATCCACCCAGTCGCCATTCCGGTAGCCCACGACCCGGTTGGACTTTCCTTCCGCAAGCAGGTCAACCGCCATGGCTCCCATCATGGATGCGTACACTCTGTCCTTACAGGTCGGGCTTCCTCCGCGCTGCATGTGTCCGAGGATCGTCGCCCTCGTCTCAACACCGGTCGCAGCCTCGATACGCCTCGCCATTGATGCGGAGTGTCCGATACCCTCCGCATTGATGATAATATGATGCTTCTTGCCGCGCCTTCTGCAGTCTATGATGTTATTGATCAGTGCCTGCTCATCATAGTCGTAGGTCTCCGGAAGCAGGATATCCTCCGCCCCGTTTGCGATACCGCACCACAGGGCGATGTAGCCTGCATGCCGGCCCATGACCTCAATGATCGAGCAGCGCTCATGGGAGGTCGATGTGTCACGGACCTTATCGATGGCTTCCATGGCGGTATTGACTGCCGTGTCGAATCCAATCGTGTACTCGGTACAGGCGATGTCCAGATCGATCGTTCCGGGAACTCCGATGGTGTTGATCCCCAGCTCGGCCAGCTTTCCGGCTCCTGCAAATGAACCGTCGCCTCCGATGACAACCAGTCCCTCTATTCCGTTCTCGCGGCACACTTCCGCGCCTCTTTGCTGTCCTTCCGGTGTGCGGAATTCCATGCTTCTGGCTGTGTACAGAAATGTTCCGCCCTGTGCGACAGTGTCTGACACGGAGCGGGCATCCAGATCTGTCATCTCGCCATTCAGCAGTCCCTTATAGCCCTGGTAGATTCCCTTTACCTTAATGCCCTGGCTGATCGCACGGCGGACCACTGCGCGGATCGCCGCATTCATTCCCGGCGCATCTCCGCCACTGGTAAGCACCCCGATCGTACTAATCTTAGACGCCATGTTCTTATCCTCCGTATGATCTGCTTTCTCCGGATCCAGTCGTTCTCCCCTCAGATGCGAGTTCTGTCCGGGAGTACCATCCACATGATCCCGTTTCAGGACGGTATCGTCTGCGAGTTCTCTTACAGTCTCTCTTCCAGTTTCTGGTAGGCTCTGTGATGGCCGACATACTTGTAGGCCGGACGTATCAGTTTACCTTCATTGATCAGTTCTTCCATCCTGTGTGCACTCCAGCCGGCAACTCTGGCGATCGCGAAGATCGGAGTATACAGCTGTACCGGTATCCTTAACATAGAATACACGAATCCAGAATAGAAGTCTACGTTGCAGCAGATCGGTTTCGACAGCTGTTTGTGCTCGGTCAGAAGTTTGGAGGAGATCTTCTCCACGGACTCATACAGACCAAACTCCTCTTCCAGTCCCTTTGCCTGTGACAGCTTCCTTGCAGCTTCCTTAAGGATGACCGCTCTCGGATCGCTCAGTGTATAGATCGCATGGCCCATCCCATAGATCAGGCCGGACTGATCGAACGCTTCCCTGCGCATGATCTTCTCCAGATAATCCTGGATCGCTGCCTCATCCTGCCAGTTCTTGATGTGCGCCTTGATATCCGAGAACATGTTCTCGACTTTCAGGTTCGCGCCACCATGCTTGGGACCTTTCAGAGAAGCCAGGGAAGCTGCGATCGCCGAATAGGTGTCCGTTCCTGTTGAAGACACAACATGGTTGGTAAAGGTAGAGTTGTTACCACCGCCATGCTCTGCATGTATCACCAGACATTCATCCAGTACTCTGGCCTCAAGATCTGTATATGCCCCGTCATCACGCAGCATCCGCAGGATGTTTTCCGCGGTCGACAGATCCTCGCTCGGATAACGGATGATCAGAGATCTCTCATTATTGTAATGCTGATAGGCATGATAATTGTACACAGCGATCAGCGGCATGACTCCGATCAGAAGAAGGCTCTGCCTGAGTACATTGGTGATCGAAGTATCATCCGGAGCTTTGTCGTAAGAGTACAGGGTCAGAACAGAGCGCTGCATACCATTCATGATATTCGCACTCGGTGCCTTCAGGATAACATCCCTGACAAACTTGGAGGGAAGCTCACGATACTGCGACAGAAGATGTATAAATTCGCGAAGCTCACTCTTATTGGGAAGTTCTCCAAACAGAAGCAGATAGGTCGCTTCCTCGAAGTTGAATTTCCGATTCTTGTTTCCCTCGACAAGTTCGCTGACCTTATATCCCTGAAAATAAAGTTCGCCTTCGATCGGGACAGATTTACCGTCGATCTCCTTGCGCCCGTTGACATCGGAGATCTCTGTCAGTCCGGTGAGCACGCCTCGTCCGTTTGACTCACGCAGTCCCCGTTTGACATCGTACTTCTGGTACAGGCCCAGATCCATCTTATTTGCATTGAACGCCGCATCCGTCATCTGCTCAAGGCGTTCATCTCTTAGTTGTTTTTCTAATTCATTCAGCATGAAGCTGCCTCCGTTCCAAACATGATTTCAAAATATGGAATAAGATTATAACAGGTCGGGCGGCATGTCAATCAAAACGATTTATCAGTGCAGTGCGCTAAAGAGAAAAAATACTTCGGGGGAGAGTATGGCGATTCACCGACACTCTCCCCCGCGTATAAACCGGATGCAGTGCTCCTGTCTGGATGTCATAAGGCAGACAGATCCTCCGGATCTTACTCCAGAAGGTCTGCATACTCTGCCTTCGATACCGACAGCAGATCCTCCGGTTTCAATTCAATCTGCGCCCCGATCCTGCCGCCGCTTACATAGACGATCGGCAGCTCCCGGGCAGATTGATCAATTCTGGTTACATACTGTTTCTTCATTCCGATCGGTGTACACCCTCCGCGGATATACCCGGTCACGCTGTTGATCTCCTTAACGTGGATCATCTCCACAGACTTCTCCCCCACGGACAGGGCTGCCTTCTTACGGTCCAGCTCTCCGTCTATGGGGATCACAAATACATAGAACGCTCCCGTTTTTCCCCTTGTCACCAGGGTCTTGTACATAGTTCTGTGATCCTGCCCCAGCTGATCTGCGATATGCTGTGCATCTACAAATTCATCACATTCGTATGTATGCACCCTGTATCCGACCTTCGCCCGGTCGAGCATACGCATGGCGTTGGTCTTGATCTCTTTTGATTTCGCCATTACTTTTTGTTCTTTTTCCCCTTCTTGCCCTTCTTGGATTTCTTCTTCTCCTCCTGGGCATGCTCCTCTCGGGAATCTGCAGAAGATACTGCTTTCTGTCCGGCAGACCGTGCTTTCTTCGAAGAACCGGTACTCTCTTCTTTTATCGCCTTTTCCTCCGGCTTCTTTGAAGTGCTGCCTGTCCCCCTGTTCGCTTCACTGTCAGTTCTGTCTGCTTCACTGCGCACAAACTGTGCACGTTCTCTGGTCCCCTCTGTAAACTCACCAAGAAAACTGACAGAGTCGGTCAGTACTTCTGTATTCAGTGAATAGTAGGTCCATTTTCCATGACGGGAGGCGGTCACCACCCCGGCATCGACAAGGCTTTTCATATGATGGGAGAGCGTAGACTGTACAACATCAAGCATTTTCAGGATCTCGCCGGCGCTTAGTTCCTTCTCACGCAATAGTGTCAGAATCTGTAAACGGTGCGGGTCTCCGATCGCCCTGAAGACCTGGTCATATGTCACGCCGCCTGTATTGTTCACCCTGTTCCTCATATCTGTGCTCCCCTTATATATGTTGTAATGCCCCGCCGGACAATTATATTCGTTCAGTTATTTCGATCTTGCTCGATTCTTTTTCACATCGATACATCGCGATCTATCGATATTGTTGCCGTGTTCCTGTGTCTGCCTTTACCAGACTCCGCCGGATGTCGATGCTGTCGATGCTGTTGCTGTGGCCGGAGCTGCGGATGCTGCCGCGGCTGCCGCCTGCGCTTTCTTCTGCGCAGTCCAGTACACGATGGAGCCTGCTCCGTCGTCTTCCACTGTTCCGTATGTTTCTTCGATCATAGTCTTCAGAGATCCACTGTCGTACGGCCCATCCTTGAGGCTGTATGCCGTCTCTGACTCATCCTTGTATACCACGACCGGAACACCGATCTCGATATTCTTAAAGATCAGTTTCACTGCCTGCAGAGGTGTGTTGATGCATCCGTGGCTTCCGCCGCCCAGATACACATTTCCGCCGAACCAGTACCGGCTCTGCAGATCATGGATCCCGACGCCGCCGTTGAACGGCATCCAGTAATCGACCGGTGATGAATAGCCCTGCCCTGTAAGCAGCGCATTGCGCATGTGATCCTTGACAGACCAGACACCGCCTGACGGGGTCTCATTTCCCGCGTAAGGATTGCCGGTGACTACCGGTGTCTTCACAATAAGAGTTCCATCTTTATAGAACCACATGGTCTGGGTCGTCAGACTGATCTCCACATAGGTGTCGCCCAGATCGTTGACCGACTTGCAGTAAGGCTCGTGAGTGAAGACCGGTTCCATCTCTGCCTGTTTCTGTGCGCGGACCACGTCCAGGATCTCCTGGCAGGTTGCTTCCTGGTCCATCTGCCAGCCATAATCACCTCTTCCTTCTTCCAGCTCTACAGAAGTCCCCATGCTGGTATAGAAGGTTCTGGCACGCTGGTAGGTATCATACTTGTCTGCGAGCCCGGATACATAACTGCGGACCTTCTCCTCATTGACATAATAGGATCCGTCCCGTTTGGACAGGAAAGTGCGGATCACCTCGGAATTGATGACCTCCTGGGCATCACCGATGGTGAGTGTGATCTTTGCGCCGAGCACCTTGTTCAGTGCCTGTGCTTCTGTCATCAGAAGGATATCGCTGCCGAAAACAGTCGGATTCTCATACAGGCCAAGCTGATCCAGGCTGATCCGGGTATCTCCCGCTTCCAGCGCTCTGGTAACTGCGTCCAGAGTCTCCTCATAGTCCAGCTTCGTTCCATAGACTTCAGGGCAGACCGCAGCTCCGTCATCGGACAGCTCGATTCTTGCATTTTCAGGGAGAATGATATTCTCATCCTGAAAACAGTCCAAAGAATCCAGCACCTCACGGACACTGTCCCTGTTGAAGGAGGTTTCCAGTTCCTGCGTCTGAGAACTGACCGCGCGCAGAATCATCATGACCGGCCATGCCCAGGTCTTCTGTGTCTCCATCACGTGGTCGATCGCGCCATCGTCCACATACTGAAGATCGATATCCTTCGCCGTAATCACATTGCCTCTGGATGCAGCCGCGTTACTCACTGTCGCTGTATCCTGCGTGTGATTCTGGCCGGACGGATCTCTGGCGACCAGCTCTAGGGTATAAGAATCTACCTTCGACTTCACTGCCGCCTTCATGTCATACACGGACATGTTGGCCGCCTTGATTCCGAAGAATTCTGTCCCGGGATAGAATCTGTTGCGGAAATGCCACGCGGTATACCCATAGAAGACTGCTGCCGCAGCCACGGCCGCAGCAAGGATCTGCGTCCTGTACCGCCGGAATATTTCCCGTCCGAACACAGGTTTTGCCTTTGTATCCGTGACGGTAAGGAGCGGATTGCGATAATCCGCTGAGAGATATGGCCTCGCAGGCTTCACAGCCTGCATTGCGGGGAGATTGGTCCTGACGGTTTCCG